>DATGCC010000022.1:0-5859 GCA_035312345.1 Rhodothermales bacterium | reverse complement strand
CTAGCCGATGCCGCAGGCACCCTGCGGATGCACTTCGACGAATCACAGGTGCGCTTCAAGACCGCAGCACGACGCATCCCCGGCCACCTGACCACACTAACCCTCGCCACGCCCTTGCCCCAGCAACCGCGTGTGCAAATTGATGGCGACATGCTGGCCCTGAACCTTTACGGCGAGACACCGCTTGAGCCGGTACGCACACTGATGGATTTGTGGTATCATGCCGCCGAGGAAGCCATCCAACGCCAGCAGCAAAAAACCTATCGCCGCAACCAGGATGAGCAGGCCGCGCCCCTGGCAACCTTCGACACCCCGGCGCTTGCACAGGCAGCCCGGCAGGTTGCTGCTCGCGATGCCTTGCAAGCCAACGCGCGCACTGCTCTCGCGCTCGACCTCGATGTGCAGGTGAAGGATCCAGATCTGCTGGCTGCTTTTGTGCCCATGCTACCGGCGCTGCCGCCCGATTTCGCCTCAAGCCTGCATCTGGAAGCCGACGCCGACCACCTGCGCCTCACTGCGTCTGTCGCTGGCGATTCACTACACCTTGCGCCCGCCCGTGCCGATATGCTGACCGCCGAGGTAGAGGCGGCTATGAACCTGAGCGCACCGCTCGAACAAACCCTCACAGCCCAGATCAACCTACATGCCGACTCGCTTCAGGTAGTGGGGCAGGGCTTCAGCGCCGCTGAGATAGCCATCACCTACGCCGATAGACAGGGCCATCTCACCCTTCAGACCCAACAGCCCGACGTGCCGACACCCGCCCGGCTCGCCGCCACCCTGGAGGTGCTGTCCGACCGTAACCGCCTCACGCTACAAGAAGTGGCGCTGAAAACCGGCACCACGGCATGGCACACCCCCAAACCCGCACAGATAGACCTGTACCCGGGCGTGGTGGTCGTGCCCGACTTGCTGCTGGCAAGCCAGCCTGTTGAGGACCAACCCACACAACGCGTCCGGCTCTATGGGGCGCTGTCGCGGGCACCGCAGGATACCTTTTTCGTCGAGGTCGCCGATATTGGCCTGCGCGATCTGGCTTCCTTGCGTGCCTTCAACCGCCCCGTAGGTGGTGAACTTAACGGACGGGTGGCCCTGACCAATGCCGGTCGACCTGAACTCACTGGACGGATCGTGGTGGATGCCCTGTCACTCGACAACGACACCCTTGGGCGACTCGAAGCCACCAGTCGCTACGTTCCCGGAAGCCCCGATGTAGCCCTCGATGTGCTGCTGACACCGATAGAGCCAGACTCCACCCTCGACACCCACTTCGTTCGCAATAACCGATTGCGTCTGGCAGGTTCCTTTCGTCTGCCCCAGGTCGCTACCGATGACGATACCCGCGATCCCGGTGCCCTTGACCTGACGCTCGACGCCGACCGCGCCGATGTTTTTTTCTTCGAGTACCTTTTCTCCGACCTCATCACCGACGCCAGCGGGGCGCTCGCCGGGACAGGGGCCATCCGCGGCACCTTCGACTATCCGCTTTTTGAGGCTGACTTAGACCTCTCCGATGGTCGCTTCAATATTCCCCGGTTTAACCTCGCCTACGAAATTGATGGGCACGTTACCGTAGATGAGGAGGCCATTCGGCTCGATGGTGTGTCCCTCCGTGACAAGACCGGTGGCAACACCACCGTCAACGGCGCGCTGCTCTTCAACGAATACCGCTACTTCTCCTTTGATCTCGCGGCCCAGTTGCGCGAGATGCAAATCATCAATGTGCCCAACTCCCGTGAGTTGCCGTTTTACGGAGCGATATGGGCTTCTGGCAATGCCACCCTCACCGGCCCACTCTACAACACCCAGTTGGAAGCAAGTAATGTGATTACGACGGCACAAAGCGAAATATTTATTCCGATCACGGAAGACGAAACCGAGATTGACCCCGGCTTCATCGTCTTCACCGACTCAACGGGACAGGTGCCCGATCTGGAGCAACTGACGCGGCGCAAAAACATCCTCGCCTCGCGCCCGGAAGGTGAACGGGCCTTTCTGGACGGCATGGAGATGGACCTCAACATCTTCGCCCCGCAAGGCTCAACCGTTCACCTCGTCATCGACCCGCTCCTCGGCGATGTGATCAATGCCGTGGGTAGCGGGCGCATCCAACTGCAGCGACAGGAGGGCGATTTCCAGACGTTCGGTAGCTTCACCGCCGACTCGGGCGACTACCTGTTTACCGCTGGCGAGGTCTTCGTCCGCCGCTTTCTGATCGAGAGCGGCACCATCACCTGGGACGGCGACCCGCTCAACGCCCGGCTCGACATCCAGGCGTCCTACCGCACCCGCGCCTCGCGTACAGGTCTACCCACTGACATCGCTGACCGACTGCAATCGCTGATTCCGCTCGTCGTCAACCTAAACATTACAGGACGCGTCGCCGCGCCGCAGGTGGGCCTGAACCTGGCCGTGGACCGTAGCACCCGCGAGCCGATCAGCGATACGCAGTTTCTGGAGACCTACCTGAACCAGCCGGATCGCGCCGCTCAGATGGCGACGAGCGTACTGCTCACCAACTCGTTTATCCTCACCACCGAAGGCAACACCGAAAATGGCGTGCTGGCCGGTTCGGCGTTCAACAGCGTCTCGCAACTCGTGTCGAGCCAGTTGAACCGCTACCTCAGCCAGGTCGTGCCCAACGCCGACTTCAGCTTCGGCGTGCAGGGCGACGAGACGGCTGAAGACCTCGACCTGACGGCGGGCCTCGCCATTCGGCTGCTTGACGAACGGCTCATCATCCGGGGGCAAGGCGTGTATCGCGGCATCCGTCAGACGACTGACGAAATCGATCCGATTGCCAATCAGGGTATTCAGGGCGAGTTTGCCGTGGAAGTGCGGCTGAGCCCGAGTGTGTCGGTGGAGGTGTTCTACCGCCGCGAGGGCGATGTTTTCAGCGAGAGTATTTTGACGAACACCACCGGCGCAGGTCTCTCCTATAATACCCAGTTCACCTCCTGGCGCAAGCTCTATCAGCGCATCTTCGGCACCTCCAACGTACCCGAAACGGCTGCGACCACCGAATCTGTCTCGGGCGAATCAGGCCGTAATTGAGCCTATTTGGTCAGGACCATGCTTTTCGCCTGCGTGAATGTACCTGCTGTGAGCCGATAGACATACGTGCCACTGGGCAGATGAACGGCATCAAACTCCACGTTGTGCAAACCGGACTCCTGCCCCTTGTCCACGAGCGTTGCTACCACCCGGCCCAGCACATCAAACACCTCTATTTTTACCCTAACAGGTTGGGCTAGTTGATAGGTGATGGTAACAATGCCCGAAGATGGATTAGGCCAGATGGATCGCATCTCAGTCACACGCGGTATTGTCTCAGCCTCACCAACTTCTGTAATAGTACCGCTGAGGTTTTCATACCAGAACAGCCGACTTCCTTCTTTCGAGACTAGATCCGCCGCGCCGTCGTTATTGAGATCAGCGGCTTCGAGCGCGGTCACCCGGGACGTTGCTTTCCCTACAAAATGGCTCGTCCACCCAAGCGGCATTTCATTTCCCAGGCCCGGATTTTCATACCAGAATAACGAGTCTTCGGCTGATATAAGCCTGTCGAGCACGATGTCGCTATCTCCATCGCCATCGAAATCAGCCACGGCTATCTCATAAACCCCCCATGTGGCGCGAAAATTGGAAATATCAGGGGCGCGTGCAATAAGCCGTGCATCTGAATGATACGGCCTTCTCCTTCCGTTACGATACCAGTAAAGAAACCCTTCGTTGGGCGGCGTGTCGTCGTCGATATGTCCTCCCAGAATCAGATCCCCTACGCCATCTCCATCCACATCGGCGGTCTCTGCTATGGTAATAAAACGACGGTACACTTGCTGCTCTCTACTAAATGATGCCAGTTCCGAGTTAAGAAAAGAGGCCAAGCGGCCCGGCTCACGTTGTTCATAGTATTGAACCACATCATTGAACTGCTCAAGGCTTAGCGTGCTAGCCACTAGATCGTTGTCTCCATCCTGATCGAAGTCGCCGATAGCCAGCGCCCTAGCTGTACCTGGTGCGAGCGCATAGGCGTAACGGAAGCGGGTGGCGCTGCTGCCTGTGTTTTCATAAAGCTTAACCGCTGCTCCCCCCTGAATCACATCCATGTCCCCGTCGCCATCGAAGTCTGCTGTGCGAAAGATGCCACTATCGATGGCGTTGATAACTTGAAGAGCACCCGCCTGTCCGGCTTCATTGGATATCCAGAACAAACCACCGTGCCCAAAAGCGGACGCATCCCCGATGAGGAAATCAACGTCGCCATCGTTATCCAGGTCGGCTACGGATAGGGTATTGACCGTAGTTGGTAAACTCGTCAGTAGGAGTTGGGTAGCGGCAAATTGACCGGCACCGTCGTTCTCAAACCAGACAAGGTCGCGGGCTACGTCGCCTCGTGCGGCAATAGCTACGAGATCCTGGTCTCCATCGTTGTCAAAGTCTGTTACCGCGAAACTGTGTATCTCGTCCTCATACACGGACTGCGCCGCTGAGAACTGGACTTGACTGTATGCAGACGCTGGAATGAAGCAGCACAGAAAAAGGAAAAGCAAGCACTGTGGATACGTCATCATTCGCACCGGTCGAATACAGGATAGATGTTTCTGTCATAGTACACTAACCAGTGAAAGTTTGCCATTCCTGACATCTTTTTATGCCCCCATATCACCTGTAATTGAGCAAGGTTTTCACAGGATCCGCGTCAATGGAGCGACCTTTCTGCTATCCACACCGTTTGAAGTGAGCAAAAGTTGATTCGGTGTATTAGTAGTATGCCTTTCTTTTTCAACCCCTATTTTTCCAACAGCAACAACGCAACGTGAGCAAGAAAATCACCCGCAAATCTATCCGGCGCGACATCCTGCGCCTCCTAAAAAACAACGGCAAATCCTCCTTCCGGGCCAAGGAGATTGCCAAGAAGCTGAACTACAAAAGCAACAACGACTACCGCCTTTTCCGCGATGTGCTCGCCGAGATGGACGAGCAGAACATGATTGGCAAGGCAAAAAAGGGCCAGTATACCTACAAGCCCCGCCCCACCCGCGTCGAAGGACGACTCATTGTGAACCCGCAGGGGTTTGGCTTTGTGGAGGTAGAAGGCCGTGAGGAAGATCTGTTCGTCCGCAAAAACAACATGGGCACCGCGCTCGATGGCGACCGCGTGGAAGTCGGTATGGCGGCACCCTCGCGTGGCGACAACCGCCGCGAAGCTGAGGTATTGAAAGTCGTGGAGCGCAAGCGCAAGCAGGCCGTCGGCACATTTAACCAGAAGGGCCACTTTGCTTTCGTCGTACCAGACGACCAGCGGCTGCAGCAAGACATTTACGTGCCCCGCGAAGCCTTCAACGGCGCGAAAGACGGCAACAAAGTGGTCGTCTCGATTGACGAGTTTCAGGATCGCCACGCCTCGCCCGAAGGCCGCATCCTCCATATCATCGGCGACAGCGACGACCCCAACGTGCGCGTGCTCTCGCTGGCTATGAGCCTCGATATTAAATCGGGGTTCCCAGACGAAGTCATTGCAGAAGCCGAGGCCATTCCTGAAGCCATTCCCGCAGCAGAAATCAAGCGGCGGCTGGATCTGCGTGACAAGGCCATCTTCACCATCGACCCCGAAGACGCGCAGGACTTCGATGATGCCATCCACATTGAGGAACTGCCCAACGGCAATTATGAAGTGGGCGTCCACATCGCGGATGTGAGCTACTACGTGGAGCGAGGATCGGCTATCGACCAGGAAGCTTACGAGCGCGGCACGAGCGTCTATCTGGTGGACCGCGTCATTCTGATGCTGCCGGAGAAGCTGTCGAACAAGGTCTGCTCACTCCGCCCGCACGAGGACAAGCTGACGTATTCGTG
>DATGCC010000021.1:0-3065 GCA_035312345.1 Rhodothermales bacterium | reverse complement strand
CCTGCCCGCATCACCGCGATGCGATCCGAGAGCGCGAGGGCTTCTTGCTGGTCGTGTGTCACGTAAATGCTGGTGGTACCCAGTTGCGCCTGCAATTCCTTGAGTTCGCGTCGTGTCTGTTCGCGGAGGGTGACATCGAGGTTCGAGAGCGGTTCGTCAAAGAGCAACACGGCGGGCCGCACGGCCAGTGCCCGTGCCAGGGCCACACGCTGCTGCTGCCCGCCGGAAAGCTGCGTCACAGGCTTCGGCCCCAGCCCGGCCAGTTCGACCCGCGCTAAGGCTTCCTCCACACGCCGCGCCCGTTCGGCTTTCGCGACCCTGCGTACATCCAGCCCGTAGGCTACGTTTTGCGCAACCGTCATCGTTGGGAAGAGGGCATAACTCTGAAAAACCATCGCCGTTGGGCGTCGCTGGGGCGTCGCCTTTGTCACCTCCTCCCCACCGATAAAGATATGCCCTGCGTCGGGCTGTTCAAAGCCTGCCACCATGCGCAGCAGCGTCGTCTTGCCACACCCGCTGGGCCCCAGCAAGGAGAAAAACTCGCCCGGCTGGATGTCGACAGACACCTCGCTTACGGCCAATGTTGAGCCAAAGCGTTTGGTGACCGTCTCCAGACGAACCGATTGGGGATTGGAGATTGGGGATTTTGGATTCATATCCATCGTGGTACATTCAACAATCCAAAATCCCCAATCCAAAATCTAACATTGACTCAGGCACTGACGGCATCGCCTTCTAAGGCCTGTGTGACCTTGTCAGCGGCTTCCTTCAGCAGAATAGCCGTTTCGAGTTTGAGGCCGCTGTCTTTCAAAATTTGCTGCCCTTCCTCGGCGTTGGTGCCCTGCAAGCGTACGATGAGCGGCACATTGATATCAACATTTTTGGCCGCTTCTACCACACCGTTCGCGACGCGGTCGCACCGCACGATACCACCGAAAATGTTAACGAGGATCGCCTTGACGTTGGGATCCTTGAGGATGATGCGGAATCCGGCTTCTACAGTTTCGGCGTTTGCACCACCGCCTACATCGAGGAAATTGGCCGGTTCGCCGCCTGCCAGCTTGATGATGTCCATTGTGCCCATCGCCAGCCCGGCTCCGTTGACCATGCAGCCCACATTGCCGTCGAGCTTCACGTAGTTGAGGTCATGCTCGCCCGCTTCCACTTCGAGCGGGTCTTCTTCGTGGACATCGCGGAGGTCGGCGAGGTCTTTGTGCCGGAAAAGCGCGTTGTCATCCAGGTTGATCTTCGCGTCTACAGCAATGACATCGCCCTGCTCGGTGAGGACGAGCGGATTGATCTCGGCGAGCGAGGCATCGGATTCACGGTAGGCTTTGTAGAGCACCTTGATGAACCGCGACGCCTGCTTGAACGCCGTTCCCTCGAAGCCCAGTGCGAAAGCAAGTTGGCGGATCTGATATGGCTGAAGCCCCGTCGAAGGATCAATCCACACCTTCGTGATTTTCTCCGGCGTCTCCTCCGCCACCTTTTCAATTTCGACGCCCCCCTCGGTCGAGGCCATGATGACATCCATGCTCTTGCCCCGGTCCAGCGTCACGCCCACGTAGAACTCCTTCGCGATATCCACTGCGTCGGCGATGAGGATGGTGCGCACCTTCTGTCCTTCCGGCCCGGTCTGATGCGTCACGAGGTTCATGCCGAGGATGGCATCTGCTTTCTCACGCACTTCGTCAATGCTCTTCGCCAGCTTGACGCCGCCGCCCTTGCCACGTCCCCCCGCGTGGATCTGCGCCTTGACGACGAAGAGATTCGCGCCGTCGGCCTGCATCTTCTCGGCAGCTGCCACGGCTTCGTCTACCGTGCGCGCTACGATGCCGCGCTGCGTCGGGACGCCATATTGTTCGAGCAGGTCTTTCGCCTGATATTCGTGGACTTTCATAAAAGGGTGTTCTGTTTTTCGAGTGAACCGTTTGCTGGCTCTAAGGTACAGTAGCTGTCGTTAAAGAATCTAATAATTCATGTTACAGGTAAGGGTTCGGAGTTCCAAGTTTGGCGTTCCGTGTTTCTCTAGTATAACCCGAAACCTTGAACCCGTAACCCAGAACTTTCTTTTGACCACCTTCGACCGCCATATCATCGCTCGGCTTGTGAAGGGCTACCTGTTTATGACGGGGGCGCTGATCGTGTTCTTCATCCTGCTTCACTACCTGGAGTTCGTAGATGATTTCCTGGATCGCGGGGCCGAAATGTCGGAGGTGTTCAAGGTGTATTACCCGAGTTATATCCCGGATATCATCCGGCTCATCTCACCGCTGTCGCTGTTCATCGCGTGTGTGTATCTGACAGGCAAGCTTGCGCAGGAACTGCAACTGGTGGCGTTGCAAACGAGCGGCGTCTCGCTCTATCGCCTGCTACGGCCCTATCTGCTCGTGGCCCTCATCGTGACCGGAACGATGGTCTGGTTTAACGGCTGGATCGTGCCAGTGACCAACCAGACGGTGCTCGACTTCGAGAGCAAGTACCTCAAAGACGCCCCGCGCCAGCTTGATCTCAGCGACATCCACCGCCAGAATACCCCTGGCAGCATCGTCTCGGTCAGCTATTTCGACCGGCGTACGCAGATCGCGCACCTCGTCTCCCTTCAGAAATTCGACGACGCCCGGCACCTCGTCGAACGGATCGATGCACCACGCATGGAATGGCTCGATTCCCTGGAGGTATGGCGCATCCAGAATGCCGTCGTGCGCTCGTTTGAACCTGGCGGCACCGAGCAGCGGGCCGAGATCCTGGAAATGGACACGCTCCTCAACGTCTTTCCCCGCGACCTCGCCCGCACCGAACGCGATGTAGAGTCGATGACTATCCCCATCGCCAGCGATTACATCGCCTCGCTACGACGGTCTGGAGCAGGTAACATTGGGCAGCCACTGGTCGGGTTCTACACCAAATTCTCGTACCCTTTCGCCAACCTCATCCTGATACTCATTGCCCTCCCGCTGGCGGCCGTCCGGCGACGCGGCGGGCAGGCCGTACAACTTGGCCTCGGCCTCGCCATTGCCTTCTGCTACCTTGCCGCGCAAAAACTGACCGAACCCTTCGGCTAC
>DATGCC010000020.1:0-4198 GCA_035312345.1 Rhodothermales bacterium | reverse complement strand
CAGGCATCGCCGCTGCCGCCGACGACCAGGATCGCATCGTCGGGGTGGCCCCTGGAGCCTTCGTACACAATTATAAGGTGCTCGGTGATAATGGCAGCACCGATGTCTCGGTGGTGATTGCCGCTGTGGAGCACATCACCGCGAAAAAACTGGCCCACCCCCGCAAACCCATGGTGGTCAACCTGAGTCTCGGCGAAGACATTGGCACTACCGATTATACGGCTCTGGATGAAGCCATTGAGACCTCCATTGATGCGGGGGTTGTATATATCGTAGCTGCCGGGAATGCCAACAAAAACGCTAACCAGTTCACACCAGCCCATGTCCATGATGTGATTACGGTCGGTTCCTATGACATGGATGGCCGCTTTAGCTCCTTCTCCAACTGGGGGCCCAGGGTGGATCTCCTCGCTCCGGGCCGGGATGTCATCTCGCTGGCCCCAGGTAATACAGGGGTGGTGGAGATGAGCGGGACCTCCATGGCAGCGGCCCATGTCTCCGGTGCGGCCGCGCTGCTCCTGTCTCGGTATCCGACGGCTACGCCAGCGCAGGTGCGCGACATCCTGGTTAATTACGGGCGGGCCTTTGTGACCGGCACGCCTAACAATACGACCAACAGAAGCGTGTGGGTGGGTGTAGAACCCAATGGCGTTGTCACCGCAGAGGTGCGGGTAAGCGAAGACAACGACGATGCAGAGGAATATGCCGATGGACGCATGTATCTCAACAGTTCCGACCTCGAACTGGGCTTTGAAGGCCAAAACCGGCAGACCGTCGGCCTTCGTTTTCGCAACACCATGATCCCACGGGGGGTCACCATCACCAACGCCTATATCCAGTTTCAGACGGATGAGACCGATAGCAGTCCTGCGGCCTTCCTGATTCAGGGGCAGGATGCCAATGATGCGCGTGCGTTCTCGTCGACACCTTACGACATCACCTCACGGCCGCGCACAACGGCCGGCGTGGTATGGACGCCGGCTGCATGGACCCAGGTGGGCGCTGCCGGAGCCAAGCAACGCACGCCCGATATCAAAGCTATTTTACAAGAGATGGTGAACCGCTCCAGATGGGCTGGAGACGACCTGGCCTTTATTATCACAGGCACCGGTCAACGTACAGCCGAATCGTACAAAGGCAACGCCAATGCTGCACCCGTGCTCCATGTGGAGTGGCACTATTAATAATTCCCACACGGCATCTAAACCTTTGCCACAGGCAATCGATCATGTTGAAACCCCTCAAAAGCCGTACACGCCGCCTCCTCATCGTTGATGATGAGCCCACGATCCGGTACTTACTCGCTCACTTTCTGAGTCAGCACTACGAGGTAGAAGTGGTCGCATCTACGGATGCAGCCCTGACGCTAGCTGCTGAACAATCTTTCGACGTCTTCTTGCTGGACATCAACTTGCGGGAAGAGATGACGGGGTTCGGCCTACTCCAAGCGTTGCGCAAGAGGCCAGAGCATGAACATACGCCAGCGGTTGCCTGCACAGCCTGTGTTAACCCGTATAATCTCGATAAGTACCACAAGGGCGGATTCGATGGGTGCGTGAGCAAACCCTTTACGCGCTCATCACTTTCTGATATGCTGACAGCCGTATTGCACCAACCAGCACTTTTCCACGACATGTCCATGACGCCGCATACGCTGGCCGCCTGACGTACTTTGCTTGTGCGTTGTAGAGGAGGAAGACGGAAGGGGAAAAAGCAACGCCCCGGTCGCGTTGGAGCGCAGGTGCCAGGGCGTTGCGTATGAGGATTGTAGGAGATCCGGGCGATTTATTCGAGCGGAATACGCACTTCGGTTTGCTCCCAGCGCAGCACCAGATGAGCCCCTCCATTAGCAGGCTCCCAGTTCATCGTGAATTGATCGACCGCTTCCTCCATCGTCTGGGAGGGCACCGTCACAGTCAGCACATCTTGCGCCGGGTCGTAGACATCCGGCGTGAAGCTCCCATCGGGATCGAGCCGCCCGGTGCCGTCCAGACCGAGTTGGGGGCTGAAGTGGATGACCCACTCGTCGGCACCAGGTTCGGTAAAGAGGGCATAGGTGCCTGCCTCCAGCGGCTGCCCGGCTACGCTGAGGGGACCCGTCAGCGTGATTTCGGTAGCCTCGTTCGCGCCCGTCCGCCAAAGTTGACCGAAGGGGACAAGATAGGTGGTGCTGTCGTTCGGCTGCCCGAAGATGGCACGGTTCCGCACATAGGGCCGTCCATACGTGACCTTGACGTACGTATCGCCTATGTGGGTTTTGGCAATGCCCAGCGGACTCGGGCGCCGCGAGGGATGCAGGTCCTGGGCCTGCAAGGCAGTGGGGAGCAGCAGGAAGGCACAGAGTACCAGCGCCAGAGGAAGGACCATCGACTTGTTTATCATGGGCATAGGTGTAAAGGGATGAGTGGGACAAGCGGGAATCTATAGCACCCTCAAGCTAGAAACCCCTTACTTATTCTGCAAACCCACCGGGCATGTGCAACCTGGGCTTGCGAAGCAACGCTATAGACTACCTATGCGACATCGCGCCTTTAGGCTTTTTGCTGTGCTCCACAAACCACCTTCCTGATAGCATAAACCCTTTGTTACACTCTATGACCTGCTCTACGAAGCTCCTCGTGCCCCTTTTACTACTGGCGCTAGGCTGCGAGCCGTCTCCTGCCCCACCAGTTACTGAAAAACCAGACACCCAGGCTGCCGTTGATTCGATCAAGGCGCAGGCACTACGCTTCTCGCAAGCCTACATGGATGGTGACATTGAGACGCTCGTTTCTATTTATGCCGAGGACGGCGTGGCCGCACCGGGCGGGCGGGACTTCATTCGGGGCCGGGATGCGCTACGGCAACTCTGGCAGCTCCCGGAAGGTAGAGAAGTAACCCACCACCAGTCTACGCCCGAAGAAATCATCGTCGAAGGGAAGTATGCCTACGACTGGGGCTATTACGAAGGGGCCGCCGGACCGGTCGATGGCGAGCAGCGCCCCTTCAACGGCAAATACGTGATCGTCTGGCGACAGGATGACGATGGCGTCTGGCGCATGCTCCAGGATATGTGGAACCGCATGCCTGACCCAGAAGAAGACACCGCGCCATAGCGTCTCCTCGGTACAGAAGGAGCCCTATGGCTTCAGACGGTGTTTTTCGGGTGGTGATCAGAAGGTGTTGATGGTAGCAGGGAGACCCAGAAGGATGTTAACTTGAAACGCCTGCTTCAATTACCCCCTTCTGAGCCATGATTGTCACCAGCATCACGCACTGGTACCTCAAGGGGTGAGCCGGTATGTCAGGCGGGCGTTGTCATTTCCAAAGACGGATCGGTATCATCATATGGCCACGAAGTACTTCCTCTGGCACTACAATCTCGACTGCCTCATCAAGGATAGGACTACACCTTGCGTACCGGGTAGCGTAGGTGTGTAACGCCGACGCCCGGGATCACAGTCGGGTTGCCTAGAACGACTGGCGTGCCGGCGAGGCGGTCAAATAGTCGAACTCCAGAGCCAAGAAGTACCGCCGCGAGGTCGATGTGGATGTCGTCGAGGAGTCCAGCATTCAGGCACTGCTGGATGGTGTCGGCACCGTGGACCCCAACGGACTTCCCGGCGGCAGCGGTTTTGGCTTGGTTCACAGCGCTTTCGATGCCATCGGTCACGAAGTGGACAGTCGAATTGGGTCGCGGCCATCCGGCGGGGATGTGGTGAGTAAGTACGAATGCTGGTCCCCAAGCGTGATTTCCGCAAGCCGCTCCACAAGCTGAAGCGTTGCTTGTTTAGCAGAAGGCAGAACAGAAGCGGAAGCCATGATTTCCTAAGTTTATGAGACGGTTTTGACTCTCCTCTAACGCCTTGTATTGCTCCGGGATGCATAACGCCAGAATTAAGCCGCGCCGCGAAG
This sequence comes from Rhodothermales bacterium, assembly GCA_035312345.1. Classification (GTDB taxonomy): domain Bacteria; phylum Bacteroidota; class Rhodothermia; order Rhodothermales; family DATGCC01; genus DATGCC01. The sequence continues at coordinate 304 of DATGCC010000020.1, read as the reverse complement.
CGGCGTCGGTTTGAATGAATTGTTAGCCTGCATCGTTATTGCGAATGTCCATTGCGATACGCGCCAAGTCATTGCCGAACTGGTGTCCACCATGGCTGATCGCGTGAGTGATTGCCCGGGGAATTTGTGCGGCGTGAAGCGCAAGGTGAGCGAACGGGACGATTTCGTCATCACGGCAATGGTAGAAGAAAATCCGCGGAATCAGCGCAAGCGTCTCGGCAATTTTGTGTGGTAACTTAAGGTCATCGAAGTTCCATTGATTATCGTCCCATGTCGGGGCGGCAAGCACGAACACACCCCCGAT
>DATGCC010000019.1:0-20533 GCA_035312345.1 Rhodothermales bacterium | reverse complement strand
CTAGCCCTACCACCTCGTCGCCCAGCGCCAGCAGATGATGCGCCAGATGGAAGCCAATGAACCCGGCAGCTCCCGTCACTAGCACTTTGCGCTTCTTTTGGCTCATCTAAACCGACGAGGCTACGTCTGCAAACGCCGGATCCGCCTGTACCCAATCGGCTTGGACCGTGACCCGCAACGCCTGTTGGATCTCCATAACCCGAACGACGACATGGATCTTCCCCTGATGTCGCACCACCTCCCCTCTCAACCCGCTGAGCGGCCCATTCACGACAATGACTCGCTTGCCGATATCCGGGCGGGGATAGGCTATAGGCGTCATGCTTTCGGGGTCCTGCTGAACGATTTGAAGCTGTGCTATCTCCTCGGGATCAACGATAGCAGGTCGCCCTCCAAACGATACACACCGCACGATGCCTGAGGTTTGCAACACCCGCAGACGATCTTGCTCATCAACGCGCGCAAAGAGATAATTGCGAAAGAGTGGTTCTTCAACCTTTTTCTTACGGTCGGCCCACTGACGCAACGTCACGTAGGTAGGTAGAAACACCTCAACCCGGCGCTCCTGCAACCGTTCGGCACATTTTTTCTCTGCACGGGCTGTGGTATAAAAAACCCGCCACTGTACTTCAGTAGATGCCATCTTGGGTCGTGCTTATCTCGTTCTATTGCTCAGATACAGTTGCTCAGATGCAGCTCCGCCCCGTCAATTACATGTGCTCTCTTCAGCACATGCATACAGAGATCCCCTATCGCGCTTCCTTATCTGTTGGTTATCTGCTCTTTAGCAGATGTATCCTTTTGGTCGCACTGTTACAGAGAAAAGATCCGCCGAGCACACGCTCGATTCAAAGGAGCAAACAGACTTTGCTGCAAGAAAGGCCTTGGCATGCTGGATGCAGCGGCTTCGTCAAACAACACAGGTATACGCACGGATTTGATCCGATACCTTAGCATGCCGGGATAGGGGGTTCCTTCGAGGATAGAAGAGGGCGATGGTGAGCGCTACTAAGATATCGGCGTTGGTCTCGCAAGGTCAAGGGGGACATTACGTAAAGTAATACTCTTAACGTAATTGTCTCATCCTGACCCAGCGTCCTTGCGCGTGTAGACGAGATGCTTTGCAGAAGGACTCAGGCCAGCCGACCAGCCAGCACATTTTGTTCGTCGCGGGCTACTTGCAAATCGGCCTCCACCATTTCCTCAATCATGGCAGAGAGGGTGTAGCGTGGCTGCCAGCCCAGTTCTTCGCGGGCCCTGGTTGCATCACCGAGCAACAAGTCCACCTCGGTAGGCCGGAAGTAACTCGGATCAATGGCGACGATGGTCGCACCTGTTTCACTATGGTGGCCTTTTGTCTCCACGCCTTCTCCCTCCCACACGACGGAGATTCCCACGGCAGCAAAGGCTTTCTCGCAAAACGAGCGGACGGTATGCGTCTCGCCGGTAGCCAGTACGTAATCTTGCGGCGTGTCCTCCTGTAGCATGAGCCACATACCCTCGATGAAGTCGCGGGCATGGCCCCAGTCACGGCGTGCTTCCAGGTTGCCCAGATAAAGCGTGTCCTGCATCCCCAGGCTGATGCGTGCCACAGCCCGGGTGATCTTGCGCGTCACGAATGTCTCGCCACGCAACGGGCTTTCGTGGTTGAAAAGAATACCGTTGCAAGCAAAGATGTTGTACGCCTCCCGGTAGTTGACCGTGATCCAGTAGGCATAGAGCTTGGCAGCGGCATAGGGGCTGCGCGGGTAGAAGGGTGTCTGCTCGTTCTGCGGCACCTCCTGCGCCTTGCCATAGAGTTCACTAGTCGAGGCCTGATAGAACCGCACTCTCTTCTCCATCCCAAGGATGCGAATGGCTTCTAGCAACCGTAACGTACCCAGGGCATCGGCGTTGGCGGTATACTCAGGTGTTTCGAAGCTTACCTGCACATGGCTCTGTGCACCAAGGTTGTAGATTTCATCCGGCTGCACTTCCTGTATGATACGGATGAGGTTAGTGGAGTCGGTGAGATCGCCATAGTGCAGGAAAAAGCGGACTTCGTCCTCATGAGGATCTCGATACAGGTGATCAATGCGCTGGGTATTGAAGAGACTACTACGGCGTTTGACACCGTGAACTTCGTAGCCTTTTTTGAGCAGAAACTCGGCCAGATAGGCTCCGTCCTGCCCGGTAATGCCGGTAATGAGTGCTCTAGGTTGGGTCATAAGGTAGCTATCAGTATTCAGCCGCCAGCTTTCAGCATGAGGGCGATGTCTGTGTATATTTTTACGGGTTATTCAGAAGATAACGGACAAATGACGAGAAAAAACCATTGTCGTTCCGTCCATCGCCCGTCGCTATAAGAGAAGGAGCTTACGAACCGACTTCGTGATGGTCCAGAAACCACCGATAAGTCCGTTGTAAACCTTCTTGGAGCGAGGTGCTGGCCTGCCAGCCAAGTGCCTGCATACGCGAAACATCCATCAGCTTGCGGGGGGTACCATCCGGTTTGCTGAGATCATGCTGGATCGGGCTGGTACTGCCTATCACCTCGCGGATCATCTCAGCAAGCACGCGGATTTCGATGTCCTCTCCTACGCCCACATTGAGCATGCCATCTGGAGCTTGATCGTAAAGCGTGTCCTCAGGTTGCTGGAAAACGAAGAGACACGCATCGGCGAGGTCATCACTGAAGAGAAACTCGCGGCGCGGTGTGCCAGTGCCCCACAGCGTTACAGCGGTATCGGGCAGTTCACCTTCGCCTTTTGCCTCGTGAAACTTGCGAATCAGGGCAGGCAACACATGGCTCGTTTGCAAATCAAAATTATCGCCAGGCCCATACAGGTTCGTAGGCATCAGCGAGACAAAGTCGCTGCCATGCTGGGCGCGGTAGGCCTGGCACATTTTCACCCCGGCGATTTTGGCGACGGCATACCACTGGTTCGTCGGCTCCAGAGGTCCCGTCAGCAGATGCGCTTCCTTCATCGGCTGCGGGGCGTGCTTGGGATAAATGCACGAGCTACCCAGGAAAACCAGCCGCTGGACCTGCGCTGCATGCGCCGCACGAATCACATTGGTTTGAATGGCCAAGTTGTCGCTGATAAAGTCGGCAGGGTACTGGTCGTTGGCGAGAATGCCACCCACTTTGGCGGCGGCCAGCACTACAAAGTCTGGTTCTTTGCTTGCGAAGAATGCGTCTACATCGGCCTGTATGCGCAAGTCCAGTTCGTCCCGCGTACGCAGTAGCAGGTTATCGAAACCAGCCTGCTGGAGCCGTTGCACGATGGCCGAACCCACTAATCCCCGATGACCTGCTATGTAAATTTTCGATGCTCTAGAAACCAAATGCATAGGCATTAACCACCACTACTTATCAAACGCTCTACAACCAAGACCAGGGTACCTACTGCCGAGAGAATCGAAATCCCATCACGCCAGTTGAACTTTTGTCTGACCTGTTCTTCGAGCACTAGCAAATCACCATGCATCAGAACAGGGTCTTCGTTCAAAAGCAAGATGTTATCCTCCACATACTGCTCCACCAGTAGTATCGGCTCTCCTTCTCCCTGTGACCGATAAAGCCGAAGTGAAAAAGAACGGCTGGTACTTGCATTTTGCACACTGTTCTGCGGTCCTCCTGCCAAGCTGAACAAAGTACCGAGGTGTACCCCCTGCCGTATTTCATACAAGCCGGGGTTGCTTACGGCTCCCCACACTTTGACTTCTATGGTGATATCACTGGGATCGGCAAACGTATAGAAAGCTCCTGCTTCCCCTCTCAGATCTTCCAGAGACTGTGCTTGGAGAGAATATGTACATAGAACAACCAGCACACTGGTCAGCAGAAATCGGACCATAGGGATCAAAGCCATTTAATGCGAATGGATTGAGATAACGTGATGAGAAGACAGCTTAGACCTTGCCAAGACGAGCACGGCGGCTTTTACTGCCTCCCCCTTGCCCATAATAGTAATTGCTATAGCCATATTCATACCCGTACCCATAACCATATTTATATCCACCATAGGCGGTCTGTGCATCGAAGCGATTGAGCAACACGCCCATCACCTGTCCTCCTACTCCTTCAAGCGCCTCAACGCTGCGATCCACGGCCTGCCAGTTGGTCTCTCCTGCAGCAGCGACAACCAAAGCAGCATCACAGTAGGATGAAATAATCAGCGCATCAGCCACCACCAGGGTTGGTGGCGTGTCGATGATGATCAGATCAAACTCCTTTTTCCATCGAGCGAGAAAGGTTTGCATCTTGCGCGAACCAAGCACCTCTGCGGGATTAGGGACATCCTGCCCTGCAGGCATCACATATAAATAGCTGTCTACTCCCGTAGCAAACTGTTCGATGCGATCTGGAATGACATCAAAAAGCAGATCAACCAAACCAGGCTCCCGTGCTATACCCATCATTTTGTGCCCCTGTGGACGCCGCAAATCAGCATCGATATACAGCGTTCGACGTCCTGCCTGAGCGACAGTGATGGCAAGGTTTAGCGCTGTGACCGTTTTTCCTTCACTTGGACTGGGACTGCTGATCATGAGGGTTTGTACTGGCTTATCCGGTGTGGCGAACTGAATATTCGTGCGTACACGGCGGTAGCCCTCTGCGATAGGAGACAGGGGATTGAGCAAGGCTATGAGCCGCGTATTATACTCTTGTCCATCTACCACCACCTTATCCTGCCCGTTGAAATCCTGACGTATGGCTTTACCCATATCTGGAATAACGCCGACGGCATAGTGACCACGCTTACGCAGGTCTTCAGGCTTGCGAACCTTGTTGTCAACCATGTTCCGAACGAATGCTAACCCCAGACCAAGCAATAACCCCATCACGGCTCCCATGATCAGATTGAGGCGCACTCTGGGCCTTACCGGATTTTCAGGTATAATGGCTTCATCTACAATCTCTACAAAACCCTGTTCTGACTGAACAGCAATCATGGCGTTTTGCAGTTCCTCTTCGAGGGCCACATAGAGTTGTTCATTGAGTTGCCGACTCCGCTCCAGTTGACTCAGAATTAGATCTTTACGCGGAATATCATTGAGCCGCCCCTGAGCACGGCCAACCTGGGCATTTAATTGATCAATGCGCGTTTCTAACACATCGACCTGCACCCGTTTCGCACTGATGCGCTCCCGAATGCCACTCAAGGTACCGATGCCATTTCTAGTGGATCCTCCTCCCTCAACCAAGTTTTGTGTGCGCTGGTTCAGTTCGGCTTGCAGCGAAGCAAGTGCCCGCAGATCTTTTTCCAGTTGACCCGAAGGATCTTTGGAGGGGTCGTCTTTCAATTCTGGATTGCGTGCATACTTGGTCTGGATAGCTACTTCCAGTTGAGAAATCTGTTGTCTCAGCTGGTTGATAACCAACTCGTCTCCAGATGAAATGTCATCGGCCAGCCCGGGCATAATATCATCAGCCTGCGCTTCCAAGGCACGGAGTTCAGCATTGGTCTCTGCGAGTTCCATGCGCGCCTGGTTACGTAACATCTCTAACTCGGAAACTTTCTCCAGGAGTTGCCTTCCTTCTTCATCCGGCGCGATAACACTCTCTTTGTTCAAAAAAGCAGTCAGGCTGCTCTCCGTCTCCTGCAGCCGCTCGCTATAATCACCGGTGACACCTTGGAGAAAGTCACGGGTAGCTGTCATGCGTGAGCGGCTCTGCATACGGTTGTAATCTTTATACTCCCGCGCATAGGTCGTAGAAATCAGCACCGCTTCTTTCGGCACAGTGCTCGTCGCTTTCAACTCAATGATATCAACCCCTCGGCTGACGGGCCTCACCTGAATACTCTTTTGAAGTGCACGTGCTACTTCTTGCACCTCTCTCACAGAACCATTGCTTTTTTGAAGAATAGGCAACACCCTATCGGAACTGGGTATGCGCTCGATGTCTAACAAATGTTTAGCTACCAATTCAGCAATCCGGCGCGATTTGATGATCTCGATCTCATTGGCAAGGTTTCGATCCGACGTATTGATACCCAGCATCTCCCCCAATTGAGGGTTGGTCTGTTTTGTGTTCACATAGACGGTGCTATCAGCCTCGTATTCTGGATCCTTCTGCCATGTATAGAGCGCTGCAACAACTAGTACCCCCACAAAACACGTGAGAATGATCCACTTATTCTTGAAAAGAATCTCAAGAATCTCATGCAGAGAGATATCGTTTCCTTCTCCCTCTTCGGTACCAGGATAGTATAACCCATTCGTCCCATTCGGCGGTGTGCCGTTGGCAAGATTGGTTGGAAACTTCGTTTGTTCAGCCATCGGTGTATGCCTAGAGACTACAGTGATAGAGGATCCCCTTTGAAAGCCCTTCCTGGCACATATATCGGCATATTGCCAGGATCCTACTCAGCAAAGCATCGAATATCGGGATTTCTGCCCTTGTACCGCAAATGGGCAAAAACAGAAACAAATTGCCCCTCCTCTCTTTTATGGTTTGCATTCTGGGATCTTGCCTCCCTTTTACGTCTTCGATGTAGAACATGCTTCTCATGACGCTTCATGTGCCGTGCTGGTTCACTCGGCCCATCTTCTAGCCTACCTAGCCAGCCCTCTCTATTTCACCAACACGTACTGGTGCTTTGCGCAATATCCCGCTTTCCAGACCAGATGTAGGACCCCTTGAGCAAAAGTATGTTCAAGACGCACTGAGCTCGAACCGGCTTGCCATGGGACCCTATCTGGAGCGGTTTGAAAAAGCCATCGCCCAGCAATGTGGAACCCGGTATGCGATAGCCGTAAGTAGCGGTACTGCAGCGCTTCATCTGGTGATTCGAGGGCTTGGATTAGGTGCTGGCGATGAAGTTATTACTACCCCATTCAGCTTTGTAGCGTCTTCTAACGTTTTACTCTATGAAAACGTTCACGTACGGTTTATAGACATCGACCCATCGACGTATCACCTAAATCCTGCACGCGCCGAACAGGCTATTACACCTGCTACCCGCGCGCTACTAGGCGTCGATATCTTCGGTCTTCCTGCCGACTGGCCCGCTTTTACCCAGGTAGCAAACACCCATGACCTGTTCCTGATTGATGATGCGTGTCATGCCCTAGGGGCTGAAATAGCGGGGCAACCTATCGGGAATTGGGGCGATGCCGCAGCCTTCGGGTTTTATCCCAACAAACAGATGACGCTGGGAGAAGGTGGATGTATCACCACGAACTCTAAAGATTTGGCCATGCTGGCGCGCTCTTTACGTAACCAGGGTCGAACGATGGACCGCCGGATGGAGCATACTCAGCTGGGATATAACTACCGGCTGAACGAACTCTCTGCCGCGTTAGGATGCGCACAAATCGAACGCCTTGGCACCCTGCTTCGCCAGCGAAGAAAAGTAGCCGCATGCTATAACGAAGCATTGGATGATCTGCGGGAAGATATTTTGCTGCCGGTCTCTTTATCACATGCGACACGGAGTTGGTTTGTCTATGTCATCCAGTTACGTGATCACTATACCCTAGGGGCTCGTGATCTTTTGATGCAACGTCTTAGAAAACAAGGAATCGAGTGTGCACCTTATTTCCCAAGCATTCATTTGCAACCCTACTATCGCCAACGGTTTGGCTTTAAACCGGGTGACTTCCCTGTATGCGAGGCTGTTTCAGCACGAACACTCGCTGTTCCTTTTTACGGCACGTTGCCCCACGAGGATGTCATACACGTAGCTAAAACATTAAAAAAAGAGCTTATCAGTCTGCCAAAAATTGATTCAACCGTGTCTTTCAATATGTAGTCGCTATTGAGACCTCCCACCCAATGCCTGCCTTTTCTTTTTTTTCATATCGCCCTCTGAAGCGGTTGCTTGATTGTTTCGCGGCTGCCTTTTTGCTCATCGTGATGGCACCTCTAATGGCAGGCCTCTCTGTGCTCATTCTGATCGATAGTGGCTCCCCTATCTTGTTTCGCCAGACTCGTAGCGGATACAAGGGGGACCTCTTCAACCTATTCAAATTCCGCACCTTACATTCAGAGAAACACAATCCTGCTACGCCGCAACAGCACGTCACGCGGGTAGGACGTGTCTTGCGCCGATGGGGACTTGACGAACTTCCTCAGCTTTGGAATGTGATGCGCGGTGAGATGAGCCTGGTTGGTCCCCGCCCTACCCTTCCCGAACAGGTAGCTCGTTATACGGATAAAGAGCGCCGCAGACTGGCTGTTCTACCTGGCCTAACAGGCTGGGCCCAAATTCATGGTCGCAATACACTGACCTGGCCGGACCGTATTGTGCTCGACTGTTGGTATGTTGAAAACATGAGCTTCTGGTTAGATTTCTATATCTTGTGCAAGACCCCAGCTTTGCTCATATCGGGCACAGGTACTTACGGTCCGAAAGGATACAATATGGATTTCCGGACCGAGGACCACGTGGCTCCGCCAAAGACACCTAGTTAATGAAACTGACGGACTTGTTTCCTGGAGGGTATTATTCCAGTGAAGAACTAAGAGCAGCAGGTATCGGTGCAGTAGGTGAAAACGTGCGTTTCCACCGCACGCTTAATGTATTTCGTCTTGAACATATTTTTGTGGGCAGTAACGTAGTCATTGATGCCTATACCAGCCTCATCGCTAGCGGTGAAATCCGCATTGGCTCGAATGTACATATCGGTTCTTACTGTCATTTATCAGGTGGGGAAGGTATCGAATTGATGGACTTTTGCGGGGTATCCCAGGGAACCCGGATATATAGCCGTAGCGATGATTTTACAGGACAGGCACTTACGGGGCCTACACTCCCCAGCCGATTCAGAAAAATAGAGGCAGGAAGAGTGATCTTGGAGCGCCACGTCATCGTCGGGGCAAACAGCGTTATCTTACCTCATGTAACCATTGGGGAAGGTAGTGCCATCGGTGCCTTGTCCCTGGTCAATCGCTCCCTACCAAGCTGGGGGGTTTTTGCTGGGGTTCCCACTCGTAAAATCAAGGATCGCTCGCGGCAGCTTCTCGACCTGGAAGCAGCCTATCGCAATGACTTCAAATCTTGATGCTATCCGTTCCCTGTTTATGCATATTGCAATATTTTATCAGTATTACAATAGCCCTGACTGTCCAACAACAGCACGTCTTTACTCTTTTCTGCAACACTGGTCACCGCGCCACAAGATCACCCTCCTTACAACGAAGACCCACTTTGACAAGCGGCTCTCGGATGTGTTTGACTGGGTGCCTGCCGGTGTCAACCTCATCATGTTCGATGTGCCTTACGATAATATCATGGGAGTTAAAGCGCGCCTTTTATCGTATGCTCGCTTTGCCCTAAAGGCTCTTGCCAAAGGGTTTTTCATCGATAAGCCTGACGTCATTCTTGGCATTTCTACCCCCCTCACGACCGCCTGGGCGGCTGCCTGCGTAGCCCGCCTGCGCAACGTACCCTGGGTATTTATGGTGAAAGATCTCTGGCCGGACTTCCCCATTCAGATGGGCGCGATCCGACACCCCTGGCTACAAGACCACCTCTATACCTTAGAGCATCACCTTTATAACAGTGCTTCCCATATCACACCGTTCTCGCCAGACATGATGACCCATGTACTGGCGACACCCGTTTTACCTGAAAAAGTAACCATGCAATTCAACGGCACGGATTTCGGGCTGATTGATGCTTGCTCCCAAGAGCAGGTGGAAATGCTGCGTACCCAGCATGCCCTTACCGACAAATACCTCGTTCTCTACGGAGGTAGCTTCGGTCGGGCTAACGATATCTCCACCCTGTTGACGGCCGCCAAGCGCTTATCTCATCGTCATGATATTCATTTCGTGTTTGTGGGCTACGGGTTTGAAAGTGACAGCGTAAAAAATACGGCCCTTAGCTTAGCTAATGTGACGCTCCTACCTCCGCAACCTCGTCATCATATGTTTGCATGGTTCAAGTTAGCGGATGTTTCTCTCGTTTCCTTCTTAGATTTGCCCGTGCTCGCCACTAATTCCCCCGCCAAATTTTTTGATAGTCTCGGGGTCAGCACGCCTGTGATCGTCACCAATCCAGGTTGGACCAAGCGCTTTGTAGAAACGCACGAATGTGGCTGGTACGTACCTCCTGAAAACCCGAGGGCACTGGCCACATGTATCGAGCACATACTGTCTAATCCAGCAGCATTAGCACAGGCGGGCAAGCGAGGAGCCACGATTGCCCGCCAGCAGTTTGACCGTACTATCCTGGCAGCAGAAATGGAATCCATCCTGTTGAAAACCGCCGGTATAGGTCGAAGTTGAACATTATGTTCACCCGTTTTTCTCTCTTCTCTTGAAGGCAGCCCCGACAATAAACCCGTCCCGTATGGAGTCAGCTATGCCCTGGAAGATCCACCGGGCATAGCGGCCCACCATGACAATATCGTGTGCATCAAGCGTGGCGAGCGCCTGCTTACGCCACGTAGAACCGGGACGCGCCCATGTGTAGGCCACTTCGATCCAGGTAGGATCCACCACTTCGGCCTCTGCAATGAAATCCCACGCCTGTAGCTCGCGCACCACATCCACGGCATACGCTTGCACCTCGTCTTCGGAAGGACGCTGCCCCCCTGGAAAAGCCCGCTCAATGTACAGGCTCACCCGGCTCGCCGGTGCCCGTGCCGATCGTGGTAAGAAGCTCGACTCCACGTTGCTATAGCAGCCAACGCGGAAAAAGCCGGAGGCGCTGTCGGGCACATAAAGCCAGTGATGATCAGGGCACGCGGCCCCCCGCACCGCACCGATATTGAGCACCAGTACGGAGGTATAGGGGTCGGGCACTCCGGTCTTCAAGCCCGCCATCGCTATCATCTTGTTGAGCGGCAAGGTCGAGATCAGCGTCTCATATCGCTGCTCTGTGCCATCCTCGAAGGATACGATCTTTTCAATCGGATCGATATGGACGGCACGTTTGCCATAATGAACGGTGCTGTGCTGTGCGATTTGCCGTGCCAATGCATCCAAACCTGCTTCGGGATAGAGGTAGCGCGTGTTGTAGCCTGCCGCCGTCGTTTTGCCGGTCCGTCCCTGCTGCACCAACTGCACATCTACTGGCGATTTGTAGGGATCTTGTGGGGCAATTTCGGTCCACAGACCAGCCGTGTAACGCTCGTGGAAGGGACCAAAGAACTGTGTGGTCAGTGTGGGACCGAAACGAGCTGCTAGCCAAGCGTCCATTGCGGTCGGCGGCTCGGCGTTGTGGGCAAGGGTTGTGATTTCATGCAGGGCCTGTGTAGCCGTTGTGTCATCCAGGTGGGCCAGGTGGTATTGGAGGGGGAACGGAATAATCCGAGCGTCTTTGGCAAAATAGACCGCCGAGTGCCGGTGATAGGTTTTCACAGGAGTCATCTGACGGATGAAGCGAAGCACAACTGGGTCTCCTCCAAAAACCCAGTGCCCACCGCCCACTTCAAAGCGGTATGCTTCGCCATCATCGGGAGCCACCGCCAGCCGCTGCGTCGTGCCCGGACGCACGTAGTAGGACGAGCAGATGCCGCCCGGCACCGCCGCCGCCTCGTACATGGGCCACCCCGACGCATAGCCAGCCGCCAGCCCTGTAACACCAGCACCCAAAATGAAAGTACGCTGCTCCATTACACCAGCCACCTTGACAAGTCGCGCTCGATAAGCGCTTGGAGCCGCTGTACGTCACTCTTATAGGTTTCTATTAGACGCCTTCGCATCTCGGGGGCAAGCGGTGGTCGTGCAAGTCCCTTTTGGATATACAAGTGTTTTAAGCGCCTTCGCATCTGTATAGGAAGTAGGTTCTTAAAGATGTTGCGTACCCTGCCTGTACCGGCCATGATGCTATGTATCCATTCAGAACGCGGCAGGCCCGTCACGTTATGTCGCAGCAAGACATCCGGTACAAAGGTGGCCTCCACACCGAGAAAACGGAAAATCCGGGAGAGGGTACCCTGTACATCTGCCTCTAGATCTCCATGAAGCAAAATCAGCACCTGCTCCGCTCCAAAGGCATCAAGATAGGCCTTTACTTGTCGGTAATAGAAACCCACCTCCAAATAGTCAAATCCCCACCACCATCCGGCTTTTCTGCGCCACCCAGAGGCTTCGACAGCCTCCTCGAAGGGAAGCGGTTCGATCCCGTCACCTACATGATGAAGGTAGTTGGAATAGGCCCGACCAACAGGATCCCTGAGCGAAATAATAATGCGGACATCGCGCCCGAGCCACTGGCGGATGGAAGCAATGGTTTCATCGGTGAAGTAGAGATACGCCACGCATGCCTCCCCACGGGCTGGACAGTCCGCACTGCCTGCAAACAAATCTTGATACGCTTCCCATGTGGTTATCATCCTGCTTCCATACTGTCTCCCTGGCCCTACAAACTGGGTGGGCGACAAGCCAGACAGAAAGAACGATTCTTTGAGCGCTTCTGGCATAAAAACATCAGGGTGCTGGCGCAGGTAGTGGTACAGCGAAGTGGTTCCCGCTTTCGCCGCTCCGACAATCAAAAAATTGGGGGTAGTCATTCGTGTGGACGTTGCTGCTCTTTGTTAAACCGTGTCGCGTATTGCTAAAAAAATCATGGTATCGAAAAAACACCCGATGAGGAGGGATAATAGGTGGGTCGCTCTTGCACAAATGCCTCAGGTTGTCGATACCTCAACTTATAGGGCAACCTGTTTACGAACTCATAGAAATGCCAGCGATAGACAGATGACACCTTAGCGCGCAGCGGTTGCCGAATACGCCATCCCTGGCGGAAACCGGCTACTACAGGCAGCACGATGGAAAAAGCCTGTGGATGCTTAAGCGCTGAGGTAAGCAGGTTAATGAGCAGGTTTACCAATGCACCTAAAGCATCGGTGGGCTGCAAAAGTTTGCCAGCTATGTACGCCAAATGTTTCATATTCAGCCGGTGCGCCCTGTAATCGTAGACCGAAGGAGGCTTCGGTTTTTTCATGTGCACCGCCCGCACCTCTTTCAGAAAGAGGTGCCGCATGCCCGTGTCCAGCAGCCGCATGGTAAATTCCAGTTCATTGGTCCACAAGAAAATATGAGGGTCGTAGCCGCCGAGTTGGTCTATAGCACGGCGGCTGACCAGGGCCGCACAGCCCCAGAAGGAGAGCCAGCCTGTATTATAGCGCTCATTGAAAACAAACCCGGGTGTGATGCCACTCTCAACGGTGAAGGAAACAAGATCCGCATTTTGCTCCTGGGCTGCTCGCACAGCCTTACGTAGTCCATCCCCTTCCAGGTAGCAGTCGTCATCCAGAATCAAGAAATAGTCCCCCTTGCCAACGCGGAAACCACGATTCCATCCTGCTACACCTATGTTTTCTTCATTCACCAAGAGCTTGACCTGAGCAAATCGCTTGGCGACCATCTCCGGTGTACCATCCGTGGAGGCATTATCTACTACAATAATCTCCAGCCGCTCCTGCGGATAGATGATGGAGTCGGTCATCTTTTCCAGTGTCTGCTGGAGGGCTTCACGGCGGTTGTAGGCGAGAATGACGACGGTTACTTCGGGTAGACTCATATGTCGCTCTCCACGTCTGCCTTATTCCAGAGCGCATATATAATCGATGCATCTATATTTACCAGCCGACGAGCCTGCCACCAGAGTCCTATGCTTAAGCAAATCGTAGCGAGCAGGGTAGCGAAGGCGGCCCCTATACTTCCGAAAAGCACGATACCAATACTATTGAAAACCACGTTCAGCCCAGCACCTGCTCCAAATACCAGCATACCCCAACGGTGGTGCCCCGTTAGCAGCAACAACCCAACAGCCATCCCAATGCAGGCAGAGACCAACTGCGCCATGACCAGTACCGCCAGAATGCCGCGTGAGGCCACAAACGCCGGCCCGAACAGTCCGAGAATCACACCGCCTGCCCCAAGGAGCACCATACTCACCCCCAGTGCCAGCGCCACAGACCAACGCACCGTTACAGACGCGAGTTGCTGCAATCGGGCCAGATCTCGGTGCGCAAAACGCCGCACCAGCACGGCATCAGCCGCCGCCCTCACCGCGATGGGCCCTAACCCCACAAGGCTGGCCGTCCGCGAGGCGGCCCGGTACAAACCGGTGTCGTAAGGCCCAAGCAGGCTCCCTACCATCAGAATGTCTGTTTGATTTATCAAAACCGCAAAAACGGCCACCAGCATCAGCGGCAGTGAGATATGCAGCCACGCGTGAAGCTGATACGTCGCCTTGGCCTGCCAAATAACAGCAGGCAGCTTACGTATGACAATGATGCCCATCACAAGCAGAACGAGCAGCGTAACGGCCAGCACGATGCCCAGCACCTGTTCACTTGTAGCCACTTCTCCACCGATGATTATCAGGAGAACAGCACCTAACAGCAAACCATGCCGTAGCGGCGCGATAGCATATTGCCATCCTGCAAGTTGTAACCCTCGCAATGTACCTCCTGTCAGGTTCATCAGCGCTTGCAAGGGGATGAGCCAAACTCCAACCATGAGGGGGTAGACATAGTCCGTGAGCCTTTCCCCGAACCATTGGATCCCGATAAAAAATGCTGCTAAGACCACGCCGCCAAGAACAAGGACACTCCCTACCCCGCCTTGCAATACCCCCCGTAAAGCCTGCCATGCCTGCTGCGTCTGGTACTCGGGAACCAGCCGCACGACAAGCACGGGCCATCCCAAACCTACAGGAGTCGCCATGAGCGCAACCCAGGCCAGCACATAAGTAAAGCGTCCGTATTCTGCTGCGCCCATCCACCGCGCCAGTACCACATGCAACGCATAGCCCAGCGCCAACCCTGCAAGTTGCCAGAGCAACACACTGCCGGTACCACGTGCCACCAGATGAAGATTCTTTGGTAACAACCCAAGGCTACGCCACCAGGGTGCAGGCTGAGGAGGCTTTCTGTCTAAATCCATTAAGCGTTTCTTTGAACCGTCGATACTGTCGGCGCACTCTCGTAGCAGGTCGCGGTGCGCAAACCTTAGTATCTCGACGCCCCGCTGGGCTCCTTTGCTACGCTATAAAACATTGGCTAATGCCCTTGTTTTATATAACCTTATAAACTACCTTCTTTGCTCTGAAAGCCATGGCCCTTCGCTTATTTTGGATCATGGATCCCCAGGTCCTTCTAACACAGTTGCCTCCTTTTTATCCATTATCGGAAATTGTTTTACGGGACATCTGGCCTTCCTGAAGAAACTGCGCCAACGGATCGAGCAAAACGGTGTTTCGCTCGGTAGTATTGAGCTTCCCTTTCTTTGCACTAACCACTAGAGCACAAACTCATGAAGTATCGCGCCTCCTCCTGCGTCTGGGTAGCCTTGTTTATATGGGCTTTTACGGCACCGCACATACAAGCGCAAGATACTGGCTTTGATCCCTCCTGGTATGACCCGAACGCTACCTATGTAAAAGTAGGTGTCGTTGAGGATGGCATGTACCGGATCACCGGCTCAGACTTATCGGCGCTGAACATACCGCTCTCCTCTATTAGCCCCAACACGCTCAAGGTGCTTCGCAACGGCGAGGAGGTGCCCTTGCACTATGTAGGCAACAATGTGCAACTAGAACCCGAAGCGGAGATTTACTTTGTCGGCCACCGAAACACGGGAGAAGAAGAAGCTTGGGCTTATCGGGATAATCCAGAATGGCAAAGCAGTACCTACTACAGCCTCTTTTCTGACACTACCTTCTACTGGCTGACCTGGGGAGGGGAAAGAGGTGATCGCTACACGCTCGCCAACTTTAGGGATCCTAGCTCTTTTCCGCAAGTCAATGCTCTCCGAGACACCCTGCACATCGAAGCTGACGAGTTGTATAATAAAGGGGATGGTAACCTCAATGCCGAAAACCCTTTCTATACGCGCGGGGAGGGGTATTACTTCAACCGCCGATTCACACACACCCAGGGTTCTGACCCTATCACCCAGTCTTATTCCGCAAGTATAGTAGATCCGTTACTCACGGATGATCTCCTCTATTTTTCTCTTAAGCTAAGCAGTTTTACACCATCTCAGCACCAGGTACAGCTCGAAATGCCTCGCCTGGTCAATGGCAACGCCGAATATGTACTGGAGGATAACGTTTCATGGGAGGGGTATGATTTTGCGTTCCTCAAAACTAGCTTTCCCCAAAATCAGTTGACCAGCACAACAAGCTTTCAACCCCGTCTTACGTCCTTTGCAGATCCGAATGAACTTCCCAATGGGGTCTACCTGGATTGGATGGAAGTTTCATACATGCGGCAGTTAAAAGCCCGTAACAATCAGCTTCGTTTCTTCTTTACTGGCAACAGGGCCTACTTTGAGATGGCTGGCTTTAGCAACGAAGCCATGTTGGCACTGAGCCCTACAGATGGCCGTTTTTTCGAGGTAAACAGAGCAGGAAACCTTTCTTATTTCGGAGATCAGCCAACCCAGCCAGCTACATACTGGGTTGCTACGCACAGTGCTGCTAAAACCCCTGAGGTATTAAAACTAGACGCATCCTCTAATCTGGCCACTACATCCAATGGAGCCGATTATATAATTCTCACCACGCAAATGCTCTACCCTTCAGCTACAGCCATGGCTGGCTACCACCAGGCACAGAACGGCTTTGAGACACTGATCGTAGACATTCAGGACGTGTTTGATCAATTTGATTATGGCCGCCCAACCCCTCTGGCCATGCGCCGCTTTGTGCATCAGACGCAACGATGGAGCCAAAAACCTACCTACCTTCTGCTATGGGGAGACGCCTTATATCCTGATCCAGACCGTCCCCGGACCGAATGGGAGCTTCCTTCTTATGGCAATGCTTCATCGGATGGCTGGCTGGCTATGCAATTCGACGGATCCGACGACTGGACCGAAGTGCTCGCATTAGGCCGAATCCCCGTCCGGAGTAACGAAGACGGCCTTCTGTTTCTCGAAAAGCTCAGTACCTATGAGGCGACCCCCCTAGAGAAATGGCAAAAACGGATGATGGTGCTAGTAGGGGGCCGCGAGCCCAATGAACAGTTACAGCTTCAGTCCCTGGTCTTGCCGTGGTCCAACCGAGCTCTTGCGGCTCCAACGGGTATGGACACGCTCAATTTTTTTAGTAATACGGAGGACCCCTTTGGGATTGAAGGCGCTTTTCAAGATTCGCTTCGCGTTGCCTTTCGGGAAGGGGCATCGTGGTTAACCTACTTTGGACACTCAGCAGCGGTCACCTGGGAAATTGTAACCGATGACCCTAAAGATTTTAACAATGCTCCCAAACTCCCTCTTGCCATCTCACTGGGTTGCCGGACGGGTGCCTTTGCCGGGGGCCCCACGGAGTCGAGCAATATCCCCGTGCTGGGAGAGAAGCTGGTTGTTGGCTCGCTCAATGGAGGTATTGCCCACTGGGGTTCTACAGGACTTGGCTCGGTAGCAGCCTCAACGCAAATGGGAGGTATCCTGAACGAAGTGGTTTTCAGCGATACCCTGCGCACCCTCGGACAAATTTTCCAGGAGGTTAAAAGACGCTATGCTGCACCAGGCATACCTCCGTCTCTACGCGATCATGTGCAATACAGTTTAATCGGTGACCCGGCCACCCAACTTGCCATACCGACAAAGGCCGATTTTACGATGACGCCGTCACAGATCCGTATTACGCCCCAAACCCCAATTCCTGCAGATTCCATCCTGACAATAAGTGCCCAGCTTAACAACTTGGGTTTGGTTCCTAAAGATAGCATCACGGTCAGCTTGTCCCACACCGCCCCCGAT
Organism: Rhodothermales bacterium; assembly: GCA_035312345.1. GTDB lineage: Bacteria > Bacteroidota > Rhodothermia > Rhodothermales > DATGCC01 > DATGCC01. Next base: position 2,874 of record DATGCC010000019.1, on the reverse strand, counting down.
GGCACCGTTCATACCCAAACACTGCGGACAGCCCCTTTTAGACTCTCGCAAGACGTTGCTTTTTCAGTCGCCCTTTCAGAGGCCCTTGTAGGCAACAACCTTTTTCGAGTCCAGGTCGACCCCGAAAACACGTACACCGAAGTCTCTGAAGAAAACAATGTTGCTGAACGCAATCACGTCGTGTTTTCTTCGCAAGTTACCCTCTTGGCTCCCAACAACCTTGGAACAGTTCCCAGCGAAGGACCCGTTAAGCTCCGGGTCAACTACCTCAACCAGGATCCTGCTCAAACGATGGTTGTGTTCCAGTTAGACACAGCACCCACGTTTGATACCCCTGCGCTGAAAACATTTAGCACGCCTGCCGCTGGTTCTTTTGCTACATGGTCCCTTGATGAGCCTCTGGCAACGGGTCCTATTTATTATTGGCGTGCTGGTCTCGAAACATCAGGCGAACCCATCAACTGGCGCGATGCCGTATTCACGGTGCAAGAAAGCAATGACCAGCACACGTGGCTTCAAGAAGACGACCTCTTCGATCTCAATACCCTTAGCCCCACACTCAAACGCCAGAATAACGAATGGCAATTTGAGCAATATGATGTGGAGGTAAAATACAGTGGCGACACGGGCGGAGGCCAGTTCAGAGGCCAGTTCGAAGTCAATGGTGCCGCCTTTGAACGGCTGGGTCTTGGGTTTGGCCTCCTTATACTTGATGGTGACCTGGGCACCTACAAAGCCTCAGGCTCTATGGCCCTCTACGACAATAACTTCTATGACCCCGTCAGCGAACGGGCAGAGTTGGACTCCTTGGTCTCATTGATAGAGGAAGGGGATTATATCTTCATACGAACCCGCCATGTGGGTAGACGAAGCGGACCCGAGATCCCCGAAGATGTAAAGGATGTTTTCCGAGGCCTGGGAAGTACCGCCATAGATACCCTTACCTATGATAATCTCTGGCTCATGCGTACCCGTGCGGGACATCCTGAAGAAACCATTGAAGTCGTGCCTACAGGAACCAATGAGCTGCAACTCGAAGCCATTCTTTATTTCAACGAACCCGAAGGGCAAACCCAATCTCCGCGAATAGGCCCGGCGCGTGCATGGGAGTCGCTTAGTTGGAAAACAGAACTGCCTAGCGCAGTCAGTGAAATTATAGTAGACGTACTGGATGCCAACAGTGACGAGGTGCTCGTAGGCGGCTTGACCACAGAAGCCCCCGTCGATATTTCGTCCATTGATGCGGAGGCCTATCCTTTCATCCGGCTTCAGGCAACCCTTCGGGATACCACGCAACAGGCCACCCCACAGCTTTTACGCTGGGGCGTGAACTATCTAACAGTACCGGAAATTGTGATGGATCAATCGTCACTGGTGCTGTCGGCTGATACGCTGAACGAATCAGAGCCGCTCACGCTGTCAGCCAAGGTGCTCAACTTGAGCGCCACGCCTGCCGACACCATTGTGGTGACCCTCGAACTAACCGATATGAACAACAATACGACGCTCGTCGCTGCCGATACCCTGAGCAGCCTCGCAGCAGACTCCGAAGCCTCATTCTCGTTCGAGCTAGAAACCCTCGGCTTGCTCGGCGACAATCAGTTGACGTTGACGGCTGTACAGCCCGGCTTACCCGAGTCGCTCACATTTAACAACACGGCTATCACGAATTTCACGGTGCGAGGTGATCGCGTGCCGCCTGCCCTGCGCGTCACCGTCGATGGCACAGCGTATCCTGCTGATCCTGAACCTATTCGAGATCTCCAGAGTCCAGACATCCCTCAGTTGCCTGCACGCCCAACCATAGAAGTGGTTTTTTCTGACGAGAACCCCTTCCGTCTGCTGACCGACACCACCCTGGCTACCATTACGCTGGACGATAAGGTGATTCCCTTCAGCAGCCCAGATGTTCAGTTTGAACCCGCTACTGAAGCGAAGAATGAGGCTCGTATTATCTATACGCCGGACTTTACGGGCGAAGACGCCGTGCATACACTCGTGGTCACTGCTTTTGATGTGAATGGTAACGAGGCGGAAGGAAGCCCCTATCAGTTTCACTTCCGTATTGCCACAACCTTTGCACTGGAGAGTGTGTACCCGTATCCCAATCCAATGAGTAGTTTCACGCGGTTTGCATTCCTGGTAAAGGGAGCCAACACCGCACTGATTGACGATTTCCGGATTCGGATCTATACGCTGTCGGGCCGGGTCGTGCAGGAATTCGACCTCATCGAAAATCCTTCACGCCTTGATGGAAATCAGTTGCGCGTCGGGTGGAACAAGCTGACCTGGGACGGCACTGATGCTGACGGCGATTTGCTGGCCCCCGGCGTTTACCTCTATAAAGTCTACCTGAAAGCGGATGGACAGGAGGTAGCCGTCAACAACGAATCTGGCATCGAAAAGCTCGTCATCATCCGTTGATGTAATGTTGCGTTATTGGGGCATTATCAGGGTACTGATGGCTAAGAGGCTGTGGGCATCCTTTTGTCTGTACCCCCTTCATACAGGGTCTGTACGGTCCGGCGTAGCGCCGAATTGTGCAGCATTCTTGTTAGCCAGGTTGCCCGGAACCGAACGGGTAACAGAATCGCGCCCAGGTTAGCTACCAATCCCAGCCCCTTACGCAACGGGCCGTACAGATCGTCGGCCAGCAAAGCCGCAGCCAACGGCATAAATGCATGCAGCAATTCCCTACGCGGTCGGTTGGTAAAGAGCGCCTGCATAAATCGTTGTTCTTTGCCCGTCAAGTGGTGCGTACTTGAAAGCCGCAGATCCTTCACGTTCATCTCTGCAAGCCGTTCGTTGACTGCTCTTATTTTCCGTTCCAATGCATCCAGGTAGCGCGTTACTACGGCTGCATCCAACTGCGTC
>DATGCC010000018.1:0-5782 GCA_035312345.1 Rhodothermales bacterium | reverse complement strand
GGCTTTGGCTTCTCTACGGCGTGAATCCAGAGGTGGAGCGCCATAGGATGATTGGAATCACTTGCCATCGCCTGTTCGAGCGCAGCGAGGGCTTCTTCGGTCTCTGGTTTGGGCGTACTATCGGGGTTCCAGTAATCCCAGGGCATGGTGTCCATAAGCGCCTCAGCGAAGAGGGCCTGGACATCGGCATCGTCGGGAAAGCGAGACGCGACGGTGCGCATAGCATCAGCATAGGCGCGGTTGAGCAGCGTGCGGTCTTCCACCGGCTCCGCTACGTAGCGGAACGCGAGCGCCTGGATGAGAGCCTGGTTGACGGGCGATTCCGACGCAGCCAATTCCTGCGCCCGTTTCAGTGCAGCCCAGGCAGCCGGCACATCTTCCGGGTTCATGGGCGCGTTGACGTGGGGGCCGAGGACAAGCGCTTCGCCCCAGGCACACATGGCGCAGTCTGAGTCGAGCCGCTGGGCTTCCCGAAAGGCACGAGCCGCCTCGGCATGGTTGAAGGCGAAGGAGAGCACCAGCCCCTGGTTAAAGTAGCGTTGGACAAGCGGGGTTGCCGCTACGACGGATCGCTGATGGCTGCCCATTCCTTCGAGCAGTGGGGCAATGCGTTCTTCGTCCTGTTGGCCCGCAGCGGGTTTGCACCCAAACAGAGCCAGGGCGAAAAGCAGCAAGAGCACCATGGCGGTGCGCTCCTGCGTGGTCACGGGTTTATTTAGGGTCTTCATGGCTTTAGGGCTATGGGTTGTTGTTGGGTAGGACGGTTGAAAGGACATAGATCTCAAAAGGTAAACAGGTAATTGGGGCGAGGATAGGCTGGGGTAAAACCCATGTGACGCATGTTGCGGTAAGAGGGCACTGGCTTGTCGGGGCGCTCCTCAGCGGTATCCGTGATAGCGGTGTGGCAACCCATCGCGACGGCGTCTTGAAGGCGGCGTGCGATAAGGGCACGTTGGGCACCACGCCGCCGATAGACTTCGTGTGTGACGGCTGGGCCAAGGTAGGCATAGCCTTCATGCACGAAGCAAGCTGCCGTTGCTGCTGGCACATCGCCCGCGAAGGCGAAGTAGTGCTGCCAACCAGGCCGTCCAACAGTACCCGCAAGCGCCGTCGCTAACCGGTCTGGCCAGTCGAAAGCGGGAGCTACCATCTGCCCGAAGGCGTCGGCCTCCCCCCTGCCGATGCGCTCGATACGGAGGTTGGTCTTGATGATGGGTACCGGTTCATCAAGCGAACGAAACAGCTTCATCCAGTTGTTATAATGGCGAAAGCCGTAGTCAGACAGCCACCGATGGAGCAGCGGTGAAAGGACAGCCGGGCTCATCTGGAGAAAAAAGCGTCGCACACCAGCTTCGCGATAGACCTGAATGATCCCGTCCAGATCTTTCTCCTGCACCGAGGAACGAAGCCCGAGAGCCAGGACTTTGTTGAGCGCGAGCACATCGGCTTCCGGTGCCAAAAAGACCTGTCCCGACCCTACGGAGCGGTGCCTCAAATCAGCAGCTTGCAAAGCCGCTGGCGAGGCTGCCTCATAAAGGTCGCGGTAGAAGGCGGCTTCTATCTGTTCCAGCGCAAGCAGTGGTTCGGCAGGAAAAGTATCAGGCACCCGCACAGGCGCAGAAAAGGCTGGGCAATAGGGCATGGTTTCGTCTGGTCAGCTTATATACAACCGTATCCAAAACGGCTTCTACTCTATAAGCGGACTACAAAAGACGATCCCCTCACCAGTGGCCCATTTTCTTTTTCACTTTCCAGAAAGCAGGGTGCCGTGGGTCAAATAGTGATTTATCTGCTGCTCCCATTCCCGCATAAACTGCTCGTAATAGTCCTCAGTGAAGGAGTCGACTACAGCATCGCCTGCTGGTCCGAGGCTGGTATAGGAATAGGTAATCTCTGCTTCCGAGCCGCCTTGCACGGGACGTAGTTGAATCGTGAGCTTGCATGCTGTCACGTCAGGCGTGATTTTCAACATTTCCACAAAACCCTGCTCTGGTTCGTGCCGGGTAATGAACCAGACCGCGTTGCTTGGCTGGGCAGCGGTGATAAAAACACAATCCTGCTCGGCAACCCCGGAGTGCGTATAAACTATTACTGGATCCCATCCTTCGATCCAATCCCCCTCGCGCACAGGGCAGAGCAAAGGGAATACCTTGTCCGGTGCAACCACAAGGCGCTGGGTGTAGGTCCGCGTAACACGGCGTGGTTGTTCTATTTTCATGGGTCGATCCTCAAAGTCTATTTATCGCAAACGAACCACCTGCCGCGAGGTGGTGAAACGCGCTCCCGTCATGCGGACGTGATAGACGCCGCTGAGCAACGGCGACCCGCTCAGGGCAAACGTATGCTCTCCCGAAGCCAACCAGCCATCATGAAGCATCACCACACACCGGCCCATCAGGTCGTAGACGCCGACGTTCACATGCTGCGCGCGCTCCAGGCGCAGACGCAAATGCGTCTGGTTGGTGAACGGGTTGGGGAACGGAGCCTCCAGGTGCGCAAACTGGGGCAAAGACGGATTCTCTTCAATAGGCACCACCGTGCCTATTCGTCCACTCAAGACGTAGATCCGGCCGCTTTCAAAGAAGCCACCCGCATCTTCATGCGGTGCGCCTACAAACAGATCAGGTGTGCCATCGTGATCCATGTCGTCTGCCAGCGCGACCGCCCCACCGAAGTATCCCAACTGTTCGGCGTTAGGGCTTACCAGCGTGCGAATCAGCGAGCCATCCGAATCACTGAAAAGGTAAGCCCGACCGCTTTCCTCCAATCCACCGGGACCTTCTGAGTAAGCTCCGACGAGCACCTCGGGCGTGCCATCGTGATCCACATCGCCGACTGTGGCGACACTCCAGCCGAAACGGCCAAAGGCTTCGGCGTTGGTGCTCACGAGCGTGCTGCGTTGCGCCAACGCCGGACCTGCTGGCAACAACAAGAATGCACAAATTAAAGGAAAAATCTGCTTAAAACGAAGCTGTGGGAAAAACATGAGGTGTCTGTCGTAATGAGATCCAGAAAGATGCGGCACGACCCGTTCGCGCACTGGACTGCATGGCATGCGCTTGTTTTGTTGTACAGGCTGTGCCTTTCGACCGCTTAGCGAAAGAACGGAGCGGATTCCCTCATCAAAACAGGACCGTTATTTTTTCAAGGTTGCCAGACGGGCTTGCGCCTCACTGACGCCCGGCAAGGCGGGATCTTTCCAGAAGCTCAGAAACTCCTCGTAGGCAGCAATGGCCTGCTGGGTCTGGCCGAGGGCTTCGTAGGCATGGGCTTTGCGCAGAATAGCGCGCAGCCGAACACCCATCGTGCTGGTGTTGTAATCGTGGAAATGATATACGAAAATGGGCACCTCTCCGGCGCGTTGCAGCAACGTTTCGTACGCCGCTGCCTTTTCAAGACATGCGAGTTGGGCATCGAGGAGTAGCTTGTGAAACAGGACGACGACGCCCGTCTGCGTTCCGGTGAAGGAGACCGCATCCTGCGCACGGGCAAAATACCGAAGCGCCGTTTCAGTATCGCCTTCGGTGCAGGCCAGGCGACCCAGGGCATCGTCATGAAGAAAGCTGTATTCGCTTTTCTGCTCCGTCTTTAGCTGTTCTAAGGAAGAAGGAATCTGGCGTGCCTTTTCTAGGTTGCCTTCTGCAAGATACGCCCGAAAGAGAAGATGCCACCCCAGCGCTGCCACTTCGGCAAAAGGTTCTGCTCCGTCGTCGTGGAGACTCAGAATCTTCTGGGCGTTGGCACGGGCGGCTTCGGGCCGGTCACGCAGCAGCCAGAAAAGCCCTTCTTCATAAAGCTGCGACGGAGAATTCGGATGCTTCTGGCGCGCTTCGCGCAGGTACCGCTCGGTTGCTGCAAAATCCCCCTGTAGCAGCGCCACCCCGGCGAGGCTGTGTGTGGCCAGCACATACCCTTCGGTGCCATAAGATCCGCTCTGCCGAAAAGCCTTGAGGGAAGTCTCTATCCGCGCAAAGTCTCGCTCCATCATCGTCAACGCCGCCTCGGCATCCAGCTTGGAAAACAGGTTGATGGTGGAGTCCCTGGCAACCTGTTGCAGAAGACGCACCAGCCTGTCACGCGCCTGCGGTGCTCCGCTCGTGACGGTATCCAGAAAGGCCTGATTCAGTTGAAACTCGACATTTGCGGAATCCAGGGCGAGCACCTGATTGAGCAGAGGACGGGCCTTGTCATACTCGTCGGTGTGGAAGTAGACGTCGGCGAGGTGGATGTAGGCGATGATAAAGTGCGGATCCAGTTCGGCAGCCCGATTGAATACCGCCACGGACCGCTGGGGCCAGTAGTTGTGATAGAGAATCTCGCCCAGTTGATACCAGGCGAACTTCTCATCGGGATAGCGCGCGGTGAGATTTTCGAAGGCGGCTTTCCGCGTGGGCAGATCCTCCAACATGGTGAAGGTAGCTTCAATGAGTGCTCGTTCTCGCTCAGAGACACGGTCTCCATATTGCAAGGCGCGTTCGAGGGTTTGCCGATCCGCAGAGCCCGTCTGCCAGCTATAAGCCAGTTCCCGGTGATAGTACGCCATCGCAAAGCTGGAGTCGTCTGCAACCGCCGCATCGAACTGCTCCAGGGCTTCCGTGAAGTTGGAGCGGTACATGGCTTGCAGCCCCTCCACGTAGTGGCGCAAGGCTTCGGGTGAACTGGTGAGGGTATAGGCCACCTGCGCCTCGTCCGGGTGGTCCGCTGGCTGGATCTTCAAGCGTGTTGCGAGACGCTGCGTCAGGGAATCGACGAGGGTAAACAGAGAGCCATTCGGACCCACATCCACCACTTCCGAGCCAACGAGATTGCCCGTAGCCGCGTCTACGAGTTGCGTATTCAGACGCAGATGCTGCTGATCGCCCAGCACGCTACCCAGCAGCATCGTCCGCACGCCCGCACGCCGGGCAATCTCTGTGGCCGTGCTCCGATCCACCTGCCCCGCCTCCTCCCCGCTCACCTGCCGCATGATGTCGAAGAGGCGCTGGCTGCTGAGGACTTCTACGCTCTCGAACTGCCCCAGATTGGCCGTAAGCATTTCAACCATCGCCACCTCGACCCATTCCAGCGCAGGCTCGCCCGTCAGGTTGTCGAAATACATGACGCCGATAGAAAGCTCTGGCGCTGATGATGCAGTCTCTTGCCTACCTTTGCCCAACCACCACCACGCCCCGATGCCCACCAGCACCACAATCCCGGCAACGAGGCCCAGCATGAGCGACCGTTGCCAGAGCGGTTTAGTCACAGCCGATCTTGCCGCCAGCAAGCCGCTGCCTCGTTCGGCAATGGTCGCACCTTTGCCTTGCGCCAGTTGCTGCAGGTCGTCGAGCAATGCCTGCATGGAGGCATATCGGTGGGCCGGATCCTTCTGCAAAGCGTGCTCCACAACTTGCACCAGCGGGTGGGACACCTCGGGTTGCCGCTCCTGTACGGGTACCGGATCCTGATTCTGAATAGCGAGAAGTACCGACGCCTCGTGCGTGCCCTGAAAAGGGCGCTCGCCGGTGAGCATTTCGTAAAGCATCACCCCCAGCGACCACACATCCATCCGGTGATCGGCAGGTTCGCCCCGGGCGTGTTCAGGGCTCATGTAGGCTACCGTTCCAAGCCGGGTGCCGGTGCGCGTCAGATCCATGTCGGCAATCTTGGCGATGCCAAAGTCCAGCAGCTTGACGTGCTCGTGCTCGGTCACCATCACATTGGCGGGCTTGACATCCCGATGGACGATGCCTACTTCATGCGCCCGCCGCAACGCTTCCGCCACCTGGATTGCATACTGCACAGC
>DATGCC010000017.1:0-19565 GCA_035312345.1 Rhodothermales bacterium | reverse complement strand
GGTTTCATGCGTGGTCCAATCACGTTCATCCTGCATTGTCTCGTCCCCGAGAAAACCACCGTAGAGTGCCACATCGCTCTGAAGCATAAACGATGCGGTGCGATCTGCACCCGGCGTGTAAGTGCCCGCAGCAACCCAGATTTCGGTGCCGGCCTGTGCCGCGCCAAGGGCAGCCTGGAGATCGGTGAAGGCATTTGCCCAGGAGGAGCCATCGGCAGCACCCGACGCATCTGCTTTTACATACAGAACCTGAGCCGAGGTTGAACGGGCCACCAGCAATAGCAGCACCAGCAATAGACAACAACGAGGACAGGACATCGATAACAGGTGGGTTGAGTGAGTGAGGTGACGCAACGCCAGCCAACATAAGCGGGTGTGCTTCTACACGCCTGCCGGGAACCTGACGAAAAGCTGGTGCTTTTCTGGTGACATCCTGACGAACCCCTTCTGCCTTTTTAGAATCGCGCTTTGGAGAGTCCAGGAGGGCTTCGCGCTACTTTGCGTATCCTTGGGATATTTCTGTCGTACGCTCTGCTCTATGGTTGCTTCGTCTGCCTTTCATCGCCTTCACATTGGAGCCTGGGCCGTTCATCCCGGGGCCAATGAACTCATGCAGGGCGAAGAGATCGTCCGCATCGAACCCAAGATGATGCAGGTGCTGCTGGCCCTGGCAGAGCAACCGGGAAAAACCATTGCTCGCGACACGTTGCTGGATCAAGTCTGGCCTGAAGTGGTGGTCACGGAGGACGCCCTGAGCAGCACCATTTCCAAGCTGCGCCGCGCCCTCAACGACGATGCACAGGCTCCACGCTACATCGAAACGATTCCAAAGTCTGGCTACCGTCTTATTGCTCTGGTCGAGCGAGTCACACCGGAACCTACTTCAACGCCGCCGCCGACACCCTCTTTGGCACAGCCATCTCCACCGCCAAAATGGCTCCAGGGCACAGTTGTTATTGGCGTGGTGCTTGTGTTGCTGGTAGCCTTCTGGCTGACACGACGCAATGCCACACCAACGCCATCGGTACTCCGTTCCCTCACGACAGCCACGGGCGTGGAGCGCGACCCGGTCCTCTCTCCAGATGGGCAGCAAGTAGCCTATGCTGCCCGCGCCCGAGACGCGCAGCACTACGACCTGTACGCGCAATCGCTCACGGATGGTGTTCCGTTGCGACTCACCAGCGAGGTAAGCGACGAGGTACATCCGGCCTGGGCACCGGACGGTCAGTCACTGGCGTTCCTTCGCTGTGAAGAATTGCGCTGCGGTGTCTACACCATCTCGACCCTCGGTGGAGCCGCCCGCCGACGTGCCGAAGCATCCGTTGCTCCATATGGACTGGCCTGGATGCCAGACGGGCAACACCTTATCACAGTAGATCGCGCGGATCGAGAGACACCCTACCGCCTTCACCACCTCGACCTGGATACAGGTACCCAGCAACCGATCACCGATCCGCCAGCAGGCATTACCGGAGATCTCTATCCTACGCTCGCCCCTGATGGTCAGATACTTGCCTTTGTACGCTACGAAGGCGGCAACCAGACACTCTTGCGTATGCATCTGCCTGATGGTCCTCCCCACCGCATCACCACCCCCGAAGGCCGTATCCGAGGACTGGCCTGGACGCCCGACGGGACCCTCTTAATAGCTGCTACCTGGGAAGCCGCACCGGGATTATGGCGCGTACTGGCAGACCAGGAGACGCCCGAACGCATTGCCGGGCCTGTGCTGCGCTCAGCGGGTGCACTCGCGGCTACCGGGGAGGCCCTTGTCGTGGAAGACTGGACGGCGGAAGTGAATCTGTGGGCCTCCGAAAAAACAACCGATGGCTGGCAACCGCTTCGCTCCCTCATCACCTCAACAGCTACCGACTGGCAACCTGCGCTTTCTGCCGAGGGTATGCACATTGCGTTCGTCTCCGACCGCTCCGGTGCGCCTGAGTTGTGGGTGGCCCGCCAGGATGGTTCTCACTTGCTGCGCCTGACCAACCTCAGCGGAAACAGTGTTGGTGCCCCCACCTGGTCACCCGATGGACAACGTCTCGCCTTTGAGGTACATCACGAAGGCAAAAGCAACATCTACACCATGGCAGCCGAAGGCGGGCAACCACAACCGCTTACAGACGCCCATGGCTACGACCATACGCCGAAATTCTCGCAGGACGGTCACTGGATCTATTTCGGCTCCGATCGCAGCGGCGACGCGCAGATCTGGAAGGTATCGACCAATGGAGGAGCGCTGGAACAGGTCACTACCGCAGGTGGCTATACGGCTGCCGAGTCTCTTGACGGCACCCGCCTTTACTTCACCAGACCCCAGGAGCCTGGATTATGGATGCGTCCGCTGAAGGGTGGCCCTCAAGAACAGGTGCTGCAAACGCTCAGCCCCCTCGACTGGGGCAACTGGGCAATCACTGCAGCAGGTCTTTACTACGTGGATCGCACGGGGCAACAGCCGCGCCTGCTGCAGATGAATCTGGATACAAAGGTGGTAGAACCGCTGTTTGAAGTTGCGGATATGCCTTCCAGAGAGGTTGCGTTTGCAGCAACCCCCGACGGTCGCACAGTGGTGTTCACCCAGACCGAACGGCTGGAAAGCGATCTGATGCTCATTGAACCACTTCCCCGCTAGCTGTAGAGTAGATGCAATCTACGAGACGGGTATCTGCTGCTCATGCAAAGCTGGCTCGGGGCAGATGTCTCCTTTTCCTCTTTCTTGCGACAGCCAAGCTTCCGACAAACCCACACGCCGCATCATCGAAGTGCGTATAGGCCACCGATACCACCATAAGCTTCGGGATGGGAGTTGTGATAAAGGAGCATTCATTGGCACAACTCGACCATTATTATATATACTATCACAAAGGAATACATTGCATCGGACAAACACAGTCCCATCCGTTATTACCCAGAAGACCCTACCGTATAAACATCATTATTGTTTCTAATGGCACTGTATGTTAGGCTGTTTGATTGACCTCGACGGTTTAGAATAAATGATGAAGCCACGAAACTATACAACCAAATAGTTATACAATGCCACCAAACATGCTTGTTATAACAAGAAATAACAAACTACACCTCCACCATGATCGAGTTCGTCTCCCAGCCTTGGCCCTGGTATGTGGCCGGTCCGCTTATTGGCCTGATCGTTCCCCTGCTCTTGCTCTTTGGAGGCAAGCAGTTCGGGATCTCTGCCAACCTGCGCCATATGTGTGCAGCCACCCTCCCTGCCAACCTGGATTTTCTCAAGTACGACTGGAAGAAAGCAGGCACCTGGAATCTCATCTTCGTACTCGGCATCCTGCTCGGTGGGCTGCTCGCAACGACGCTACTAGCCTCGCCCGATCCGATGATTGACCTGGCCCCGGCTACAGTTACTGCACTACGCGATCTCGGCATTGAGGATTTCAGCGGGCTGGTCCCATCCGATCTTTTCTCCTGGCACGGTCTTGCCTCCCTGCCCGGATTGATGCTGATCATCGGTGGTGGCTTCCTGGTAGGTTTTGGGGCTCGCTATGCGGGCGGCTGCACATCGGGCCACGCGATTAGCGGGCTGGCCAACCTCCAGTTCCCTTCTCTTGTGGCCGTGCTCGGCTTCTTCATGGGCGGGCTGTTTGTGACCTACGTGCTGCTGCCCATCCTGCTTTAAGCAACCTCACTTCCTCCTCTGCATCGACTACCACCTCCTGAAGAACTATGAGCACCCACATTGAAAACGCCCTGCATGAAGCCAGTCTTTTTATCGAACCCGTAGAGTGCCTGGATACAGAACAGGTAGTGGCTCCCCTGAAGGAGAAAGCGCTACGTGAGGGCAATGCACCTGTCAGCCTGCTGGTCTACGGACTGCTCGGCCTCTTTTTCGGCGTGCTGCTCGTCAAGAGCGAGGTGGTCTCCTGGTTTCGTATTCAGGAGATGTTTCGCTTTGACAGCTTCCACCTGTATGGCATCATTGGCTCCGCCGTAGTGGTGGCTGCCATCTCGCTGCAACTCATCAAGCGCATGGATCTCACCACCATCCACGGCGAACCTATCGAAATTCAGCCCAAAGCCTGGAGCCACCTGGGCACACGCTACTGGCTCGGCGGCATCCTCTTTGGACTAGGCTGGGCGCTGTTGGGTGCCTGCCCAGGCCCCATCTTCGCGCTCCTGGGCAGTGGTGTGACGGTGATGATTGTTGCACTACTCAGCGCACTTGCGGGTACCTGGGTCTATGCAGCCTTGCGCCCCAAGCTGCCTCATTAGCTTCGTCAGGCTTTTCCTGACGACAGGCTCCGACGGTGTCTTACACCGCCTGCCTTTTTCTGGATGTACCATTCGCTTTATATGCACCAAACACCCGTCTCTACAACCACCAACACACGAGGTATATCATGCTATTCCGGCAAATCTTTGACCCCAAACTGGCACAATACGCCTACCTCATTGGCTGCCAGCAGACCGGAGAAGCCCTGATCATCGATCCAGAACGCGACATTGATCAGTACGCCGAGCTGGCAGAGCAAGAAGGATTGACCATCACGGCCGCGACAGAAACGCACATCCATGCCGACTTTCTCTCTGGCGTGCGCGAGTTTGCCGAGCGCTTCGGGACCAAACTCTACCTTTCCGCCGAAGGAGAAGAGGAAGGATGGGCCTCCAACTGGGCCAAAGAATCCGCCTACGACGTAACCTTCCTGCATGACGGCAACACGTTCATGGTGGGCAACATCGAGATCAAAGCCGTCCACACGCCGGGCCACACGCCTGAGCACATGAGCTTCGTCGTCATTGATCGTGGCTCTGGTGCCACCACGCCCATCGGCATCGCTACAGGCGACTTTCTCTTCGTCGGCGACCTGGGCCGACCCGACCTGCTGGAACAGGCTGCGGGCATGCACGGCGTGCAGGAGCCAAGTGCCCGCACGCTCTACCACTCGCTGCCGAAGCTCCGCGAACTCCAGGACTATATCCAGGTGTGGCCTGCTCATGGGGCCGGTTCCACCTGTGGCAAAGCACTCGGGGCCGTTCCGCAGAGCACCGTCGGCTATGAGAAACTCTACAATGCCTCGCTGGGTGCCGCCAATCAGGGCGAAGATGCCTTTGTAGACGCCATTCTGTCCGGCCAGCCCGAACCGCAGATGTACTTCGCTCGCATGAAGCGCGACAACCGCGATGGCGTGCCGATTCTGGGCACCCTGCCCACCCCGCAGAAGCTCACCGTGGGTGAGTTTGGCAAAAAGGAGAATGACGGCGAGACGCTCATCCTTGATACCCGCCTGGATCGCTCGGCCTTCATGGCAAAGCATGTGCCGGGAGCCCTCCACACCCCGATGAACAAGAGCTTCAATTCCTACGTCGGCTCGCTCATCATTGATGAGACGACGCCTATCGTGCTGATCATTGAAGAAGGGAGCGTAACAGAAGCCGTCCGCGACCTCGTCCGCATCGGCTACGACAACCTTGTTGGGTACATCACGCTGGGCAGCCTGGAGCGCTACTTCAACCGGGGTGGCACCACTGCCACGATTGAGGAGATCACCTTTGAGGAACTCAACCAGATGCAAGACAACCCGGGTGTGGCGGTTCTGGATGTACGCTTTGCGAGTGAATTCGCGGAAGGTCATGTGCCGGATGCCATCAATGCTTCCAACACGCGCCTGCCCGACTACGTGAAAGACCGTGTGCCCCAGGGCAAGACGCTGCTGGTCCATTGCGCCACCGGTGCCCGCTCTGCTGCCGCTGCCGCCTTCCTGGCCCGCCAGGGGTACGACGTGAAGTACGTCGGCGGCAACTTCACCGACTATCAGGCAATCGGCGAGGTTGAAAAGGGCGAACCTGTCGCCGCCTAAACCAACACGCCGGGCGTGAGGCCAACGCTTCGCGCCCGGCGCTGCTTGCTGTCTCTGTTGCTATCCCTGATGTACACCTGAACTGGATATGCTCCGCCGCTTCCTTCCCCTACTAAATCAGCTTGCGCACTACAACCGCAACCGCCTACAGGGCGACCTGTCAGCGGGCCTTACGGTGGGCGTGATGCTCATTCCGCAGGGCATGGCCTATGCGCTCATCGCAGGCTTGCCGCCCATCTACGGCCTGTATGCGTCTCTTGTGCCGCTGGTGGTGTACGCCTTTTTCGGCACCTCACGCCAGCTTGCCGTCGGGCCGGTGGCGATGGTTTCGCTGCTGGTGGCAGCCGGTGTTGCGCCGCGGGCCGGGGGCGATACCGCCACGTATATCAGCCTCGCCCTGCTGCTCTCACTGATGGTTGGCGTGCTTCAGTTCGGACTGGGCGTGGCCCGGTTTGGCTTTCTGACGAACTTCCTGTCGCATCCGGTGCTGGCAGGCTTTACGAGCGCGGCGGCGCTCATCATCGGCTTCAGCCAGCTCAAGCACCTGCTGGGCGTGGACATCCCGCGCTCCCACCATGTCCATGAAATTCTCCTTCATGCCGTGCAACAACTCGGCGCAGTGCACCCGACGACAGTTGTGATGGGCCTTGCCAGTATCGCGCTGCTGATAGGGCTGCGCAAGTGGGCACCGCGCTGGCCGGGCGCGCTCGTCGTTGTAGGTTTCTCGACGCTGGCGGTCTGGCTGCTGGATCTGGCTGCTGGAGGCGTACAAATTGTGGGCGATGTGCCGAGTGGGCTGCCGGTCCCGACGATGCCTGCTTTCAGCATGGACAACGTCGGCGCACTCGTGCCGGTGGCGCTCACTATTGGGCTGATCGGATTTATGGAATCCATCGCCGTCGCCAAAGTCTATGCCTCGAAACATGGCTATGAGGTGGACGCCAACCAGGAACTGATCGGCCTCGGTCTGGCGAACATCACCGGGGCGTTCTTTCAGGCGTATCCGACAACGGGTGGCTTCTCTCGCACTGCGGTCAACGATCAGGCGGGCGCGAAGACCAACCTTGCCGCCATCATCAGCGCAGGCATCATCGCCCTCACGCTGCTTTTCCTGACCGGCCTCTTCTACTACCTGCCTAAAGCAGTGCTGGCCGCTATCGTAATGGTAGCTGTCTTCAAGCTAATCGACTGGAAAGAGGCGCGCTATCTCTGGAAGGTGGACCGCAAGGACTTCGCGCTGATGCTGATGACGTTTGTAGCTACGTTGGGTCTGGGCATTGAGCAGGGTATCCTGGTGGGCGTGGTGGCCTCGCTGATCTTTGTGATCTACCAAACTTCGCTGCCGCACACCGCTGTAATGGGCCGTTTGCCTGGCACAGCCACCTTCCGCAATCTGGATCGCCATCCGCAGGCGCTCACCACAAGCGGCGTCGTAGTTTTCCGCATGGATGCTTCGCTGTTCTTCGCCAATGTAGCGCACTTCAAGGAGCGGCTGCGAGAGGTCGAGCAACGCGATGCTGCCCTGAAGACGGTCGTACTCGACTTTTACCCGGTCAACCGCATCGATTCGACGGGGGTGCATGTCCTCAAGGAAATCGTAGAGGAACTCTGGCAGCGCGGTGTGACGGTGTCTTTCGCAGGGGTAAAAGGGCCGGTGATGGACCGCCTGAGCAAGGCAGGCATCCTCCCGCTCGTCGGTGCTAACCACTTTTTCATGGAGGTACACAACGCTGTCGAAGCAGCAGAAAGCGATTTGCAGCCTCCTGCCTCCGAAGAACGTCTCATTCCTGCTTGATTCCGTAATCAACCATGCAGCCACCCAACGCACCCCCCACGAAATCGCCCTACCGAAAGGTGGCAAAAGACGACCTGATCCTCCGCGATGTGCTGGCAACGGACCGCACCGTGCTGGCCAACGAGCGGACGCTGCTGTCGTACGTGCGCACGGCCCTCGGCCTGCTGGCTGGTGGCGCGAGCCTGATTCATTTCTTCGATGTGGGATGGCTCCAGGTGGCTGGATGGGTGATGGTACCGTTTGCACCACTCGTGCTGGTGGCTGGCCTCTGGAGCTTCCAGCGCGTGCGCAAGAACCTCAAACACCTTCGATAAACAACCCCTACTCAAGACAATGAACAACGTACCCGACTATTTTCAGAAAGAAGTGCTGGACAAGAGCCACGAGAAACCGGTATTGGTGGACTTCTGGGCTCCCTGGTGTGGCCCCTGCCGCATCCTCGGCCCGACGCTAGAGAAGCTGGTCAAGGAAAGCAAAGGGACGTGGCGGCTCGTCAAAGTCAACTCCGACAAGCACCCCGGCCTTTCGCAGCGCTACGGCATTCGGGGTATCCCTGCCGTCAAACTGTTCGTGGATGGCGAAGTGCGAGATGAGTTCGTCGGCGCGCTGCCCGAACACGCCGTACGTAAGTGGCTTGACCACGCCTTGCCTGCCAAAACGTCTTCCTGAAAACCACCAATAAACCGGAACAATAGCCATGCTTTTCTCCAGCCTTTTTAGAACCCAAAGCAAGCCGAAGGTCCCACGACTCACACCCAGAGAATTCCTCCAGCAGAAGACCGACGACGCCGTCTTGATCGACGTGCGCACACCAGAGGAATTCAGCCAGGGGCACCTCCGGGAAGCGCGCAACATTGACCTCGCCGCGTTCAGGCCGCAGGTGCTGACTCAGTCGCTGGATCCATCGCAGACCTACTACCTCTACTGTCGCTCGGGCCGCCGCAGCGAATATGGCACCCGGATCCTGCGTGAGCTAGGATACGAAGCCTACAACATCGGCGGGTATGGCAAACTCGCCCGCGCAGGCGTCGATGCGCGATAATGTGCTTCTCTCATCAAACCTGGATTCTTACAGCCATGCATTTCTTTCAGCATCTGCTCGCCATAGTCCTGCTCGCAGCATCCTTGCTCGTGGGCGGATGTGCCAGGCAGGTATCGAATACTGCAGATACGTCAGAAGTCGCGCCATCTGCCGAAATAGCGGTTACGAAGCCCATCGAGCGTCTTGCTCCAGCGGCGTTCCTCGCCCAGCGCCGGGCCACCGATGTGGTACTCGATGTGCGCACGCCCGACGAATACGAGGCCGGGCACCTGCAAGAGGCTTTAAACATTGATGTTCTGGCCGACGACTTTCGGGCACTTGTGGATGCGCTCGACCGGGAGCGCACGTACTATCTCTACTGCCGCTCAGGCAACCGGAGCCAGCGTGCCGCCGAAATCATGCAGGAGATGGGCTTCCGGTCTCTCTACAATGTGGGCGGCTTCGACGCACTCGCACAGGCAGGTGCTGATACTGTTGCAGAGTAATGACGACCATATTGGGGTGACGCTTCAGAAGCGGAGCCTGCTGCCCTGTACTTTCCGCGTCCCACCGTGAATCTACTTTTCCAGATCGTCATTCTATTGTTTCCAGGCAAAAAGCTGCGCATTCGATGCAAATACGATTTCTATGGATCTGAGCGACGCGCTCACCCTGCTACGACCGGCCTTCCCAGCCTCGCCCGTTGGCGGACGCTGGGTAGACTTTGGCGCGGGCACAGGTCTTTTTACGCAAGCCCTGGCAATGCTCCTGGGCCCTGAGACTACGATCCTTGCCATCGATAGGGATGTCCATGCACTGGCCACGCTTCGTAAGAAACCACCGGCGTCTCCGCATGCAGCCAGCATTCAACCCCTGGTGGCCGACATGCAAGACCTGACAGCCTTGGACAACGCAACCGACCAGCCGCTGGACGGGGTGCTCTTCGCCAACAGCCTGCATTTCATCGAAGCAGCGATCCCTTTGCTCGAAGATGTGGCCCAGCGACTTCGGCCCTCTGGACGGGTTGTTATCGTCGAATACGACCGTAGCGGGTCAAGCCAGTGGGTACCTTATCCGATCTCGCAAGATAGACTAGAACTTTTCGCCGAACAGCTACCGTTTGCATCACCGCGTTTTGTGTCTACCCTGCCCTCTGCCTTCGGCGGCCAGATGTATTGCGCGGTACTCGACAAGCAATCCGCGCCTTGAGCGGGACGGACATATCGTAACTCAAGTTTGGACCTATAAACTCAAACCATCCAGAATGTGTCATCCCGAGCGCAGTCGAGGGATCTCGCCCGTCAAAATAGGCTCCAACGGCGAGATTCCTCCGCTCACTACACTCGGTCGGAATGACACAATGGATAAGTCCAAACTTGGGTTATAGTACCCTCACGGCTAGAGTCAGCAGGTAGCCATATGCTCTCTCCGATGGGTATCCTCAATTTGCAAGGCTTCTTCGATCTCCACCTGCGCATCGGTTGGTAGCATATGGATGGTGCGCTGGAGTGCGGTCACACAATCAACTTTGTTGTAGAAGCTAGCTCCTGACCGTGCTACACTACTGCCACTCTGCTCGTAACAATTCCAGCGATAACGCCCGGCGGCATCCTGAACGATGACAAACTTCAGCATCAAACTCCTCCTGGATTGAGAGATGAAGATGGGGGACTTCATCAGCGTTAAAAAAACAACTCATCTTGCTAAAGAGGAACGGTAAAAAAAGCAATTCGGTTCGGTGTTTGCCAGGGACGATGATCCATCGTTACAAATATTTAGCATCCTCCTGAAGCATACACAACAAGAAGGGGCAAGTGCCGTTTGCTTCCCCATAAATCTTCAATCGGGATCCGCATCAGGAACCGTGCGCAAATATGCCTGCACCTTTCCTACCCAGGCATCCGGGGGGCCTTCCAGCGGCACATCAGGTTCAAAGCCTGTCGGGTTGATGGGATTGTAAGGCATCCAGGATGATGCACTGCGCGGGTAGTAGAACAGAAACCCTTCCTCGGCACACGCCGCAGGCTCAGCGATTCTAAACGTGACGGTGCTTTGATAGTCGATAGCACTATCCGTGGCCTCTCCGAACTGAATCACTTTGGTACTCGCCTTCGCTTCTTGAAGAAAGGCATCAACAGCGCTGATATTGATCCAGTCTGTGATAATACCGACGTGCCTGATTGAGGCATACACCGTATCCGGCCGAAAGGGCTCGATGAGATGAAAAGCATCGCGGATGAGCGTTCCTGGTGCTGCTGCCTGCAACGACGCTACAGTTTCTCGCAACCAGGGATGTGCCTGCTCGCCACCAGCCTGCTGAAGCTGGCTTTCATACACCGCCCTGTTGTCTTCGGATACAAGAACCCACCCTGGCGCATACCGTGCTGGCTGTTCCCACTGGTCACGCGAAAAGTAGTACGGTGCCAGCGGACGCCCTGTTAGCCCGGAGCCACCGTAGTTGCCCCGCACATCTACGATGAGCGCCTGTGCTGTTTGGAGTGCAGACCGGTTGGCTTCCACCAGACTGTCCAGCCGTGCATAATAGGGATACTGGTGTGAAGGCAGCGTAATCAGCACCGTCTGCGGATCAAGGATGCTGAGCATTGGATGAAGCGGGTCGGTGGGATGCAACGGGTTGTCAGGCCCGACGCGTTCGGGATAGCGGCTGCCCCAGGAGCGTAGACCAAGGTACAGCAGCACACCGCGATGGATGCTCGCCTCGCGGGCGTCGGCATAATCCCTCACGCCCCGCATGTCATAAATGCCCTGTTCGATGCCACGCTCGAAACGTGCTATCACATTCCCTGCTACACCCAACGAGGAATCATCTTTGAGCACAACGGCAACAAAAAGGCCGGGGGACTCTGCCTCTTCGACAATGCCGATTTCCTGATGGCCTGTATACCAGACCCCTTCTATGGGATCCAGTTTATCTTTACGGGCTCGTAGCGAGCGAAGCGTCTCATCAGAAGAGCGCTCCCCCAGCGATGTTGGCCAGCCCCGCGTCGTGCGAATGGAGTCGGGGAACCTGCGCATGGCTCCCACATGCGGATCATCAAAAAAATCGATCCATGCATTGACCAGATGCACACACGCCTCCAGAGACGTGCGGCGTGATTTTCGAAGATACTGGGCTTTGTGTCGCTCGTAGAGACCCTGCTCCTTCGTCAAGACCTCCATATAATAGCCGATGTGGGTGGCTTCCAACCGCGCCGCATAGGCCTCGAATACCGCAACACAGTTACACGCTGTAGTATCTGATACAGCACCTAATGGTTCAACAAAATGCGCTAAATGTTGTGTGGTGTCCGGCGCGAAGCCTTTTGCAACTACAGGAACTGCGCCAATAAGTAAGCTAAAAAGGGTGAAAAGAAAAAAAGGAAAGGTCTTTCTGAAAGCCATTATCCAAGCCCGTTTACCACAAAAAGAGCCGCCGTACCAACGCACAGCGGCCTGACTAGGATATTTAAGACATGGCCTGAAAGCCAGAAGTTTACATATCCCGCATAAGAGGACTACAGAACACACCTGCGGGCGAATGTCCATCTGCTTCGCAAAAACGGTCAGGCTGCGTAGGCTCCTCGCCGATAAGCTTCTTCAGGATGTGCCACTTCTTCGATCTCTATCTGAGCGTTCGCCGGTAGGATATGGATGACGCGCTGCAAAGCGTTCATGCAAGCAAGTTGGTTTTGGTAGCTGTCTCCCGACCGCGCCAGGCTGCCTCCCTGGGGTGCATAGCAGTTCCATTGATAGCGCCCGACGGCATCGCGTGTTATAACAAATTTTAGCATAATACCCCCTTCTTATTATTTGTTAAGGAAAAATGCATACTATACATAAAAATAATTGATCCCAGAGACATGTTATTAAAAATTAAGCATCGTCACAAACGGCTATCAAAACAGACCGCGTCTCCAGTTTTGACACCCTCAAATCTATATTACAAGGAATTACCATTCCCTCCCGAACCGTACACCTGAAAGGACCGTCTTCGCTTTACGGTTTATTGGCTTCCGTCCTTAGCACCCACCTCGACCTAGCAAGCATGGCAGAACCCGGCACCACGCAAAACACCTTTAATATAGAACGCCTCCACGAGTACGGTCGCCGCCTTGCCCACAGCCAGTCGTTTGGGATGATGCAACGGGCAGGCCACCCATTGCGGACCATGCTCGAAGAATCACGGGAAGTGCTGCTCGCAAGCTACCACAGCCTCGCTAAAGCCTCATTGCGCCAGGAAGAGATCACGCCGGGGGCCCAGTGGCTGCTCGACAACTTTTATCTCATCAAGGACCAGATGCGGGAGGTACGCCAGCAGCTTCCGCGCAAGTATTACCTCGAATTACCCAAACTGAACAGTGGCGTCTTCAAAGGCCTGCCGCGTGTGTATGAAATCATGCACGAACTGGCCGATCTTGTCGACAACGCGGTCAACCAGCAGAACGTGCAGGCCTATATGGAGGGTTATCAGGAGGTGGACCTGCTGCGCCTGGGCGAACTCTGGGCCATCCCCAGCATGCTGCGCATCGTGCTGTTGCAAAATCTGCACACGACCGCCCTTCAGCTTAGGAATACACAACGGGAACGCCAGCGCGCCTACGACTGGGCGCAGCGCATCCTGAAAGCGGCCAGCGACGACCCCGTGGATGGCCTCCTGCTCGTTCGCGAGATGACGGACCGCGATGCCAAGTTCACGGATGTCTTTGTCATCTCGCTGGCCAAACACTTGCAGGGGCAAGGCCCCACAACGGCTCCAGTTCTCGACTGGATCGAACGGCGGCTTCAGGCCCGCCATGTAACGCTGGCCGAGATCGTCCATATTGAAACGCAACGGCAGACGCAACGACAGGTGAGCATCGCCAACGCCATCACCACGTTGCGCTGGGCAACGGAGACCGACTGGAAAGCGTTCGTCGAGTCGCTGTCGGGCGTTGAGCGCACGTTGCGCCAGGATCCGGCGGGTGTATATCCAAAGATGGATTTCAGGACCCGTGACCTCTATCGCCACCGGGTCGAGGACATGGCGAAGTATGCTTCGCTGACTGAGTTTGATGTGGCAGAACACGCTTTGTCGCTGGCGCTGGCTGCCGAGGCGTGTACAGATGACGAGGATCCTGCCATCCACTGCCAGGCTCCGCGCCATGTAGGTACCTATCTGATCGGTGAAGCCGCCCCTGCGTTGAAGGAAGAGATCGGGTATCAGCCTCCGCTGACGCACCGCCTGCGTCAGTTTTCTTACCGACATCCTACATTCGTCTTCCTCGCCAGCATCCTCACCCTCACGACCCTCACCGAGTGGGCGACGCTGGCCTACGCCAGCAGCCAGGGAGCCACACCGCTCATTCTGGTCCTGATTGCCGCGTGCGCCTTTCTGCCTTTTCTGGATTTTGCCGTAGCTCTCACAAACCGGCTCGTCGCGCAGGTCATGCCGCCCAAGCGGCTTCCCAAGCTAGACTTCGAGCAGGGCATTCCCGCAGCGCACCGATCGATCGTGGTCATCCCCACGCTGATCACTTCGCCGAAGAACGCCCGCCAGCAGGCCGAGCACCTGGAAATTCATGCGCTGGCGAATCCGCACGCGGGCCTGCGCTTTGCGTTGCTGACCGACTTTCCGGATGCGCCCGAAGCAACCATGCCAGGGGACGCCGCCACGCTCGAAGCAGCCCGCAAAGCCATCGCCGCCCTCAACGAACGCTATCGCGACGCCTGGGGCGATGCTTTTTTTCTGCTGCATCGCGAGCGCCGCTGGAACGAGGCGCAGAGCGTCTGGATGGGCTGGGAGCGCAAGCGTGGCAAGCTGGAAGAATTTAACACCCTGCTCCGCGAGCCAGCAGCCGAAACCTCCTATACGACCATCGAAGGCGACTTCTTTGAGGTGACCAAAGACAACGCGATCCGCTACGTCATCACGCTCGACGCCGACACCCGCCTGCCGCCGGGTAGCGCGGTCGATCTGGTACGGACAGCGGCGCACCCGCTCAACGAGCCGTACTACGATCCGCACTACAAGCGCATCACGAAAGGCTACGGCATCCTGCAACCGCGCGTCTCGATCTCACTTGAAGGCAGCACCCAGTCTGCTTTTGCACGTATCTACTCGGGCAACGTCGGCCTGGATCTGTACACCACGGCAGTCTCGG
This sequence comes from Rhodothermales bacterium, assembly GCA_035312345.1. Classification (GTDB taxonomy): domain Bacteria; phylum Bacteroidota; class Rhodothermia; order Rhodothermales; family DATGCC01; genus DATGCC01. Next base: position 4,778 of record DATGCC010000017.1, on the reverse strand, counting down.
ATGTGTACCAGGATCTCTTCGGCGAAGGCATTTTCACCGGGAAAGGCTTGTATGATGTCGATGCATTCCGCGCCACGCTGGAAGGCACCATTCCTACGAATACCGTGCTTTCGCATGACTTGTTAGAGGGCAATTATGCGCGGGCGGCGCTGGTGAGCGACATCGAAGTCTTCGACGATTACCCGTCCAGCTATATTCCTTTTTCCCGGCGGCTACATCGGTGGATACGTGGCGACTGGCAGATTCTCTCGTGGCTCTTCCCCGTGGTGCGGGATACCCGGGGACGCTGGCGACGCAACCCGATCAGTACGGCGGGCAAATGGAAAATCCTGGACAACCTGCGCCGCTCGCTGACGGGTCCGGCTCTGCTCCTCTTGCTGCTGCTGGGATGGATTGTGCTGCCCACGTCCCCGTTCCTCTGGACGGGCATCGTGCTGGCGGTGCTGGCCTTTCCGATCTACATCAACCTGACAACGGCCTTTCTCACCCGGCCGCATGATGTTACGTTTACCAGCTATTTCCAAAGCACGCTGGCAGAACTCAAGATTATCTCGCTGCAAACGGGCCTGACGACAGCGCTGCTGGCACACCAATCGGTGGTAACGCTGGACGCCATCTTCCGCACGCTCTGGCGCATGTTCGTCAGCAAAAAACACCTGCTCGACTGGGTGACGGCCCATCAGGCCGAACTCAGCAGCGACGGTAGCCTGCGTAGCTACGTGCGCTACATGTGGACCTCCATTGCGTGGGGCGGGCTGATCTTTATGCTCACCTCCATCCTCGACCCCCGGATCTGGTTTGTCGCGCTGCCCTTTGCCGTACTCTGGATCGTGGCTCCCTGGATCGCATACCGGGTGAGCAAACCCACAGAGCCGACCACCTACGTGCTCACGGGGAAAGATACCGTAACCCTCCGCACGCTCGCCCGCCGCACCTGGCGCTACTTCGACCGGTTCGTGAACGGCGAGAACCGCTGGCTGCCACCCGACAATTTTCAGGAGGAACCGTATCGGGGGCTTGCCCGCCGCACCTCGCCTACCAACATGGGCCTGGCCTTGCTGGCTACGCAGGCCGCCTACGACCTGGGCTACCTCCCCCGCGCTGACCTGATCCATCGCCTCGCCGAATCGCTGGGCTCCATCCGCTTGCTCGACCGGCATGCGGGACATTTCTACAACTGGTACAGCACCGACACGGGCGAAGTGATGTACCCGCACTACGTTTCTACAGTGGACTCAGGCAACATGGCGGCTTCGCTCATCGCCCTGCGGCAGGCACTTTACGAAACCCCTGCGGCTCCCTGGCCCAACCCCGCCTTTTTCGATGGCCTGCGCGACACGCTGGCGGCTTTCAAAGAAGACCTTGCCTCGCTTTCGTCAGACCAACAGACCGGGCTGGCCTCATCGGTGAAAATGCTAGAAGGTGCCTTGCCCCTTGAGTCGCCCGCTACGCTCGCCGCCTGGAAAGCCGTACTCGACACCCTCACCGCGTCTGCACAGGCATTTCCAACCATAGAGGAGGAACAAGCAGAGGGCGCTTCCTGGCAGGCCCAACTCGTATCCGCCCTCGAAAAACAACGGGACGCGTTAACGACCTTCGCCCCCTGGCTTGGCACCGAACAGGCCGTGCCCGAACAGGCCGTGCCCGAACCCTTGCAGACGCCGACCTCGTTGCGAGCGCTTCAAAGCCAGATGCGCCGCCTGCGCAAAGATGATACACACGCTGCCCTCCATCCGATGTTGGCAGAAGCTGATGCGGCCATCACTGACCTGTTTGACCGCACCGCACAACTCATCACCTGGTGCGACGACCTGGTGGAGAGCATGGATTTCTCACTGCTCTACGACACCGGGCGCGGACTTTTCACAATAGGCTACAATGTAGATACGCTGAACGCTGACACGGGCATGTACGACCTGCTGGCAAGCGAGGCGCGGCTGGCTTCCTATGTCGCTATCGGCAAGGGCGATGTGCCGGTGGAACACTGGTTCCGCCTGAGCCGACCGCTGGCCTCGCTCCAGGATCGCAAAGCGTTGCTGTCATGGAGCGGCACCATGTTCGAATATCTGATGCCGCTGCTGTTAATGCGGTCGTACGCCAACACGCTGCTGGATGAGACCAGCACAAACGTGGTACGGTGGCAGATCCAGTATGGGCGGCGCAAGAGCCTGCCCTGGGGCATCTCGGAATCGGCCTACAACGCGCTGAACCTGGAACTCGACTACCAGTACCGCGCCTTCGGCGTGCCCGGTCTCGGCCTCAAAAGAGGGCTATCCGAAGACTACGTCGTCGCGCCCTACGCCACCGTCCTCGCGTTGCTCATCGACCCGGAAGCCGCGCTCGACAACCTGAAAACGCTACGCGACGAGCAGGCTTATGGCCCCATGGGTTTCTACGACGCCATTGATTATACAAAGGCCCGGCTTTTTACCGGGCAGGACCACGCCGTCGTCCGCACCTACATGGCGCACCACCAGGGCATGATTCTACTCGCTGCGCAGAATGTGTTGACCAACAACCTGATGCGGCGTCGCTTCCACGCGGCACCCAACGTGCGCGCTTCCGAACTGCTGCTGCAAGAACGCACCGCCCGCAAAATCGAAACCATCGACCCACATCCGATGGAAACCGAAGTCGATCCGGGCGAACAGCCACCTACACCGAGCCCGGTCACCTATCATGGCCCCGACGACCTGACAGATCCAACTCCGTACGGACACCTGCTCTCGAATGGCAGCTACACGACGTTCATCAGCAACGCGGGGGCAGGCTATTCTTCATTTAATAAATGGGCCGTGACGCGCTGGATGCCCGACCGCACGACCGATGACGACGGCTTCTTTATCTACGTGCGCGACCTGGACAAGCAAACGTTCTGGTCCGTGGGCCATCAGCCCGTGCAGCGAAAACCCGACCGATATGACGTCTGGTTTCATCTCAACAAGGCCGAGTTTGCCCGCGTGGATGACTGGATCGAGACGTTCATGGAAGTCTGCGTCTCGCCCGAGGACAATATGGAGGTGCGCCGCCTGACGCTGACCAACTACAGCGACGAACCCCGGCGGCTGGAGGTAACGAGCTATGCCGAGGTGGTTATCAACGAGCAAGCCGCCGACCAGGCACACCCGGCCTTTTCCAAGCTGTTCGTGCAGACCGAGTACGTGCCCGAACACCACGCGCTGCTGGCAACGCGGCGGCAACGAAGCGAACACGATCTCCCCATCTGGCTCGTCCATACCGTCGCCGATGACAACCTGGACTTACAGACCGGCCCGCTCCAACTTGAAACCGACCGGGCGCGCTTTATCGGGCGCGGTCGCACGCTGACGAACCCTGCTGCTATGGACTCGGATACCGAGTTCTCGGGCACAACGGGTAGCGTGCTCGATCCTATCGTAAGTTTGCGCCGGGTCATCGAAATCCAACCTAAAGAGCGCGTCCGGCTCACCTTCTCCCTGGGCACTGCTACCAGCCGCCAGGAAGCCCTGCGCCTCGCCGACCAGTATGACAACCCACCTGCCATACAACGCGTCGTGGAACTCGCCACCGTCTACGGCAATGTGGAAACGCGCTACCTCGACATTTCGGGCGAGCAGGCGATGCGCTTCCAGCAACTGGCATCGGCCCTACTGTATGGAGCGCCCAGCCTCCGCGCACCAGAAGAGGCCTTGCTTCGCAACCGGAAGCAACAGCCGAGCCTCTGGGCCTACGGCATCTCCGGCGACCTGCCAGTGGTCGTTGTGCATGTGGAGCAGATGAACGACATGGACCTCGCCCGCACGATGATCAAAGCGCACGAGTACTGGAAACTCAAGAACCTGAAAGTGGATGTCGTCTTCCTCAACGAGCATCCGCCCTCCTACGTGCAGGAGTTGCAGGACGCACTGGTGCAGGCCGTGCAAACGTCGCATGAACGCGGCACGGGCGGGCAGCAAGGCGGCTTCTTCGTGCTCCGCGCCGACCAGATCCCCGAAGAAGACCTGACACTCATCCACACCGTGGCTGCCGCCGTGCTGGAGAGTACACTCCCCTCGCTGCTGCACGATACGGGAGAAGCTCCTCCTGAAGAGGTGCTCTACGCTGATCGCCGCCCCGTTGCCTCTGCCTCGGCAGAGCAAAAAACAGAGCATTTACAGTTTCACAATGGCTACGGTGGCTTCTCGGAAGACGGCTCGACTTACATCATCCACACCAACATCAGCGACACGGGGCACACGCCGCTCCCCTGGATCAACGTGCTCGCCAATGAGCAGATGGGATGCCTGGCTACCGAAAGCGGCGCAGGCTATACGTGGACCATGAACAGCCGCGAGAACCGCCTCACACCCTGGTCTAACGACCCTATCACTGACCCCGTCGGCGAGGCGCTGTACATCCGTGATGAAGACAGCGGCCAGTACTGGTCACCGACACCACATCCGGCAGGCGATGATGCCCCGTACGAGACCGAGCACGGTTTTGGCTACACCACCTACCGCCACCAGAGCCAGCGTCTCGATCAGGAAACAACCGTCTTTGTGACCCGGCACGATCCGGTCAAAATCGTCCGCCTGCGCCTGACCAACCGCAGCGAACGCGAACGTACGCTTTCAGTGTTTCGCTACCAAGAATGGGTGCTGGGCGTCCTGCGAGCGGCGTCGGCCCGCTACGTCGCCACCAGCCGCGACGCTAACACCGGGGCCGTATTTGCCCAGAACTGGTACAACCAGGAATTCGCCGGGCGTGTGGCGTTTGCTTCGGCGATTGGCGCATCTGCCGAAGACAATGGCTTCACGACG
>DATGCC010000016.1:0-4819 GCA_035312345.1 Rhodothermales bacterium | reverse complement strand
TTGAAACCTGGGCACACCAGCACCGCACGAAGACGGATGACGCCGATGACACCTCGCCCGAAACAGAGACTCCAACAAGCTAGCACCCCTTAACTGTCTCGCACCCCCTCCGATACCTTGGTCACGTACCACGCGGCTTTTTATGCGTTCGCCCAGCAGCCCCCTTTTCTCGTCTGGATTGGGAGACAACAAAAGCCACCGACCAAGGTTATTTGATGCGCTATTTTGTTCTGCTTGTGTTGCTCCTCTGTGGGCTGAGCGTCCTACCTGTACATGCCCAGGTTGTAGGATCGAGTGAGGCTGCTTCGCTTCCCGAAGAAGAAGCCCCGCTGGAAAACACGCGCTTCTTTCAGGAAGTCCAGGATGCCGGCTATCCCGGCGCGTATCATGCCCTCTCGCGCCTGACGTACAACGGCAACTTTGTGCTGCTGGTGGAAACGGACGCAGACCACATCCCCATCAGCGACACGCTGCTCGTGTGGGTACAGCACCACGGCCCAGATCAACCCCTCGCCAAACAGGCAAAGTGGGCAGACCTGATCATCTCCTGCTATCCAGAACTCCTCTCCGACGCCCGACGCACCCGCCACGTCTTGCCCCTGGCCCAGGGCAAAGTCTGGCTCTACTTTGCTGGAGACCGTCGCCTGATCGTCTCGGACAAACGCCAGCCTGCACTCGATTTCGCGCTCGGCGACCTGTAGCCATCCCCTATCAACCGGGCTTTATCTTCTCATTTCACAGACACATGTAACTGACCTGAGAACGTCCTGTGACTGTTTAGCAAAGTGTGGCTTGTCGAGAGAACGTTTTATAAGTGGGGCAATTACCTCGTTATCAATTATTACCCACTCACACCCACCAAAGCGAGGTAATCATGAAAACGTTCTTTACGCGCGCTACAGCGTGCACCCTGTTTGCTCTCCTGCTCTTTGCGCTGCCGCTGTATGCACAGGACAACCCGGACACTCCAACTCCGGAGACGATGGAGCCGGCAAACACCATCGTTGATGTTGCCGCGGAGGCAGGCACCTTCGCCACCCTGCTCGCCGCCCTTGATGCGGCTGACCTGACCAACGCCCTGCGCGGAGAGGGACCGTTTACCGTTTTTGCCCCCACCGACGAGGCTTTCGCCCAACTGCCCGAAGGCAAACTGGAGAAGCTGCTCAAGCCAGAGAACAAAGACAAGCTGGTCGCCCTCCTGAGCTATCACATCGTCAATGACCAGGCCAAGGCGAGTGATACCGAAGCCACGACAGTAACCACGCTGGGCGGCAACGACCTCTCTATCACACCCGGCGGCGAAGCCCTCATGGTAAACGAGGCCACCGTCATCACCCCCGACATTGAAGCCAGCAACGGCGTGATCCATATCATCGACACGGTGTTGATGCCGCCTGCGAAAGAGAAAGTGAAGATGGAGGAAGAGAAGCAGTAACCCATCTGCTTTTCATGTAGCCATCCTGAATCAGGGGCCGACTGCTTACGCAGTCGGTCCCTTTTTTTTTGCCCTTTGCATACGACTAGAAAACGGAACGTCCCGAACAGGTTCGCGTTGGGGGAGACAGTTTCTGGTTTCCATCTCTCCTCTGAGGACAGCGCATTACCCTAACGCTACTACGTTATTTTCCTGATCTGATTCAACGTAGTACGTATGCGCTCACCACACGTCTTGGTGACCCTGTTCGGGGCAGCATGGTGTCTTTTTCTGATTGATGCTGCCGAGGCCCAGCCTTGGGGCACGGTTGCTGGTACTGTTACCGAAAGCAGCTCGGGGACCGTGCTGCCAGGCATTACGATTGTGGTGCACGGCACCAACTTCGGCACCGCCTCCCAGAACAATGGGCGGTATGAACTGTCTCTGCCTGCGGGCCGCTATGTACTGCGGTTCTCCGCCATCGGCTACGCGCCGCGCCTCGACTCCATCACGGTGCGCACCGACCAAACGACGAGGCTAGATGTGACGCTCCAGCCCGCCCGTATCGAACTCGAAGGCGTGACGGTGGAGAGCGAGACGGCGTTCCAGGAAGCCGGTATCTACAAACTCAATGGGCGCGAAGCCCAGCGGATTCCGTCGCCGTTGCGGGATGGGCTACGTGCTTTGAAAACGGTGCCGGGCGTAGCGTCCAACAATGAACTCTCCAGCCAGTATTCGGTGCGGGGCGGCGGCTATAACGAGAACCTGATTTTTATCAACGGCTTCGAGGTGTACACACCGTTTCGCCTGCGCAAAGGCGAGCACGAGGGCCTCGGCCTTGTCAACATCGACATGGCCGATCAACTTACGCTGTACACGGGTGGCTTTCCCGTTCGCTATGGCGGCAAACTCTCCTCGGCGTTAGAGGTGCGCTACGGGCACGACGCCGACGACCCACCACGCACCATAGCCTACCTCTCGCTGCTAGACGCTGGCGTCTCGAACAGCACCTCTGCCCTCAATGGACGCCTGCGCTGGAGCCTCGGCGTCCGCAAAGCACGTCCCGGGCATCTCCTCGAAACGCAGCAGACGGAAGGTATCTACGAACCCGACTTCACGGATGGGCAGGGCGTGCTGGTTTTTCAGATGACCCCGACGCAAGAAATCGAGGCGCTGGGTCTTTGGACACGCAACCGGTTTGGCCTCACGCCAACAGGTCGGCAAACGTATTATTTTCTCGGCAGTGTTCTCTCAGCGGATTATGTGTACAGAGGAGAAGAATCGTCGGGCTATGATATTCGTTTTGGAGGGCTGCGCCTGCGAAGTACCCTTTCTGCACGCCTGAAAGCCGAGCATGCGATCAGCATCTTCGATACCCGAGAAACCGAAGCCCTCGACATCCAGGGTCTCGGCAGCATCAGTGATGTTTTCCAGGATTCGACAGGCCGCTATTTTAAACAAGTTACGGATGTTTTCAGCCAGTGGGATCAGGCAAACAACCGCATCCATGTGCAGACGTGGAGCGCGCAGGGACGCTGGATGCTGCAACACGGTCGAAACGCCAGCGAAGCCGGATGGAAAGTGCATCGATTGCAGTTCGATGACACCATTCAGGAAGCTTCGTTCCGCAACTATGTGCCGAGCCTTGTTTTCCCCGAATCACTCAATGTACATGTAAATCCGCTGGACCATCTCGACCCGCTTTCTTTCGGTCGGCCAGACAGCATTGTGGTGCGGCAGTATGCAGGCCACGAACAGCTAAACACGACTCAATTTGGTGTCTATCTCCAGCAGGCCCGCGATGTGCTACCAGAACGGGATCGGCTGCTCATCACAGCGGGCCTGCGCACGGACTATTTCGCTTTCAACGACGAGTGGACCGTCTCACCCCGGCTGTCACTGCGGTATCGCCCATCGGAGGTGTGGGTGTTGAATGGAGCCTGGGGGTTATATCATCAGCAACCCACCTACCGCGAATTGCGTGGCGAGCCGGCCCCCGGCGAGTCGATCCTCGACGCGCTCAATCACGACTTGAAATCACAGCGGTCGATGCAGGTGGTGCTGGGTGGCGAGTATTTCCATGAACCCACGCGGCAGTACTGGCGGGCTGCAGTCTACTACAAGCGGCTCACCAACGTGATCTCGTACGATGCAGAACGGGTGCGGCTTTCTTACTCTGGTGAGAACGATGCACGGGGAAAAGCCTATGGGGTTGATCTACAATGGCACGGCGAGTTTTTACCGGGTCTGGAAAGCCGCGTTAGCTACAGCTTCCTGGTCGCCCGAGAAGCCCTTTTGCCTGAGTTCCAGACCCCGTCCCATGAAGGTTGGCGTCCGCGCCCGATGGACCAGCGACATACCGCCTCCATGTTCATTCAGGATTACTTTCCCGGCCACCCCGACTGGAAACTGCACTTTCGCCTGCTGTACGGCACGGGCTTTCCATACACCCCGCAAGTCTTCGAAATTCAACCTGATGGCACGACCGTCCAGGTCCCGCAGCAGCGCCATGCAGAACGCTATGCCGCCTACCTGCGCATCGACACGGGCTTCCGCAAAAGCTTCGATCTCGCGGAGCGTAGCTTCGTGAGCGACCTGCCTGTGACACTACAACTCAGCGCTGAACTGCTGAATATCTTCGATGTGGTCCACACCATTTCGTACGACTGGGTCCCGACGAGCGGCACGCTGGCGGCTTACATTCCCACCCGGCTGACGCCACGCACCTTCAACCTGAGCGCCCGGCTGGATTTTTAAGCCGCTAAGGGCGTATACCTACTCGACTTCCATCTGCATCTTCCCCCATATGCGTTTCCTGTCTTACATCTTCACCGGTCTGCTACTGGCTGCGCTCCCGACCCTCGCTCAGGCGCAGGGCTGGGGCAACGTGCAGGGCCAGGCCACCGAAGTTGGCTCCGGCACGCCACTACCTGGCCTCACCATTCTGGTAGCCGGCACCAACTTCGGCACCACCACCACTGCCGACGGGCGCTATGACCTGCGCATCCCGGCGGGACGCTATCTACTACGTTTTTCGGCCATTGGCTACGAGCCTTTCGCCGATTCCGTCGTCGTACAGCGTGACCGCGTGACGACACTGGATGTGTCGCTACGAACGGCAGTCGTGGAGATGGAAGGCGTGACCGTAGAAGATGAGGCTACACCCGCCGAAGCCGGTGTGCAACGCATGGAGCCGGAAGAAGTGCGCAACATGCCGTCGCCGTTCAAAGGCTATCAGGCGCTGAAATCGTTGCCGGGCGTGGCATCCAACAACGAACTCTCCAACCAGTACTCGGTGCGCGGTGGCGGCTTTAATGAGAACCTGATCTTTATCAACGGCTTCGAGGTCTACATGCCGTTCCGTCCCCGCCAGGGTGAGCAAGAAGGGGTGGGGCTGTTCAACCC
>DATGCC010000015.1:0-3014 GCA_035312345.1 Rhodothermales bacterium | reverse complement strand
GGCTTCATAGCCGAGTTGCTGGAGGTTTTCCTCAGAGACCGTAGCGTCTTTCAAGCGTCCCTCTTTGGCAGCCGACACAACCTCTTCGTCCAATGCCTGCGCCTCTTTGGCCGTGGCCCGCTGGGCGCTGGCGATAGAATAGAGCGAGATGCCTGCGGCACTCTCCGTCCGTACCGCACCAGAGGTCGCATCGATGTTGTTTTGCTGATACCGCCGCGAGCGTTCCAGGGCGTCTTTATCTACGTTCAGCCCGGCACCATCGGCCATTTCGAGCGCATTGTTGGCCATCGCCGATTGCAACACACCGGCCCAGCCGCCCTGTGAGTTCCAGCTTCCGTCAGCGTCCTGCGCCCGCGAGAGTTTGGTAATACAGGTCTCCAAGGCATCGCCAACGCGGTTGCGAAGGATTTTGTCGTGCTTGGTGTGCGGCAGCACCTGTGTGAGAAACTGAGCGGTCATCGCCACATCAATGTTTTGCCCAAGCTTCGCCTGCGGCTGGGTGCCGCTGATGTTGGATATCTTGCTCCCTTCCTCGGGATACGTCTCCACCATGCCGAGCAGGTAGTCCAGAGCGCGACGGACGTTGTCGTGGTACGGACCGTCCGTCAAGGTGCTACCGGAACGCAGCAGCGCCATCGCGGAGAAGGCGGTTGTGGCTGGGTCGATCTGTACGGCGTGTGGATCGCGGATGCCCTGGTTGGCGTGCGTCCCGGCTCCCCAGCCACCGTTGTCGAACTGGGCTGCTGCCAGCCAGTCCAGCCCTCTAGCAACGAACGCGGGGACCTCACCGGTCAGGGTTACGCCTGGATCAGCCTCCTGGGGGTAATCGACGGGGTGGGAAACGAAGGCGGCTACGGTTAATGCGACACCGAGGCCGGCTACGAGCAACGGCAAGCGTGTTATCTTTTTCATAGCTCCAGATGTTGGATGAATAATCGGCCCGCACATACGCCGGGCAGCCGAAGGTCCTCCGGCAGCCTGTGCCAGCCTAGACCTTCCTCACCATCAAAGACCATCCGGATGTCGGTGGCAGAACGGCAAAAAACGATACCTTTATTCGATGGGCACCCAGGTATCCGCCCGTCCCGTCACGCAAAAGAACGCTGGCGTACGGTTGATTATTGCCCTTTGCTTTTCTAGCCGCTTACGATTTGTGTGCTGGTTTTACACTTTTGTGATTCACTTTCCGCGCAAAAGCGTAATTTGTAGAGGTGTTGGTTGGTCCTTTCATTGCTCAGACAAGCACTACTATGTCACGCCGCAGGTTATACGGAATGGGGATTGCTGCCCTGCTACTGCTGGCGGGCTGCGTGGGCACCGACCTGGTCGATGAGATGCCCACGGGCGATGCCCGCATCGAACTCGACCCACCCACGGCCGCCGTGCAAGAAGGCAACACCGTCCGTTTCAACGCAACGTATTTCGATCCTTTTGACCGGGAGCAATCCGTTCCCATGCAATGGGAAGTCGCCGACCCGTCCATTGCCACCGTAGATGGCGATGGCATGGTACAGGCGCTACAGGTCGGACAAACGACACTCCGGGCCAAGGCCGAGGACATTACCAGCGACCCGGCCATGATCACCGTCGTAGCCAACGAAAACACCGTCGCCCAGGTTGTGGTATCGCCCGCAAGCGTGCAACTCGAAGCCGGTGCCACCCAGGCTTTTACGGCTACGGCCCTAAATATCAATGGGGAAACGCTAGACGGGATATTTTTTTCCTGGACTAGCGCCGACCCCACCATCGCCACCATCGACGATGGAGGCACCGCGACGGCCCTGCAACCTGGCACAACGTCCATCACGGCTACGGCAGAGGGCGTAATGAGCGCTCCAGCCCAACTCAGCGTGGCAGGCGACAGTCGACGTGGCATGTTTACCCGGCGACCCGGCACTTCGTACAACCTGGAAGGACACGCTACGCTACAAGAAGGCCCTGGCGGCACGCTGACGCTTCAGTTGGAAAATGATTTCTCTTCTAGCGATGGCCCTGGTTTATACGTGTATCTCTCCCGAACCAGCGCCGTTACCAGTTCGAGCCTGGAGGTTGGTGCCCTGCAAGCCATTTCTGGTCCATCCACCTATAACGTGCCAGGCCCGACGACGTTAACGACGTACGACTGGGTCATCATCCACTGCAAGCCCTTCAACGTCACCTTTGGCTACGCTCAACTGCAATGACCGCTTCCACACGCGCCCTCCTTGGGATCATGCTGCTCTGCTTGCTACTCCCTGCGCTGCCAGTCCATGCTGATGGATGGCCCCAGCGACGCGGGCACGGCTACTATAAGCTCGGCTTCTATACGCTACGCGCCATGCACTACTACGAGCCGGGCGGCAACCGCATTGCCATCCCCACCGTCGGCGATTACACGTTCAGTTTCTATGGTGAATATGGCCTGACGGACCGGCTCACGGCCATTGCCTACGTGCCCGTCCAGCGTATTACGCTCAATCGGCAGGTCGGGCGCGAGACGGGCTTCGAGTACACGGAGGGCGATGAGATTACCAGTCTGGCTGATCCGATCCTCGGCGTGCGCTTCGGGCTGTTGCAATTTGGCGGGACGGTGGTCAGTGCGGGCCTCAAGCTGGGCCTGCCTCTCGGCAACAGCGACCAGACCAACGGCCTCTACACCGGCGATGGCGAATTCAACCAGCAGCTATCGCTCGAAGTCGGGCATTCGTTCTATCCAATCCCTGCGTATGCCCTCGTGACGGCAGGCTTCAACCAGCGTTCCAGTGGCTTCTCGGACGAGGTGGTCTTTGGCGTCGAAGCAGGCTACACGGTTGCCAACAACTGGACGATCATCGGGCGCGTGCAGGGCCTGGAGAGCCTCAAAAATGGCGATGCAAGCGGCGGGCAACTCGGCTTTGCAGGCAACGACCAGCGCTACCTGCTCTACGGGGCCGAAGTGGCCTACACGCACAATGACAGCTACGGCTTCTCGGTCGGCGTGCAGAACGCCACCCGCGCCCACAACGTCCTCTCGGCCCCTGCCTTCTCGGTAGGTC
>DATGCC010000014.1:0-2342 GCA_035312345.1 Rhodothermales bacterium | reverse complement strand
GCAGTTCGGCGCAGGCCATGACGACGATGGCGACACCGAAGGCTCCACCAGGAGACGCCCCTGGGCGTGGCTGCTCCGCTACGTGTGGCAGGCGGATGTCAGCACCTGCAGTCGTTGCGGTGGACCCATGAAATGGATCGAAGTCGCCACCGAGCCCGAGGCCATCGGGCGCGTGCTCGCCAAGCTCGAACTGCAGGGTGCCGACGACCCCACACCGCGCAGAACGACGTTACGACCGTACCGCGCGCAGCCGCCCGAGCAGCTGGGCCTGGGGTTCGGGTAGTTCCGCCCCCCGTTACGGCCGTGGGGGGCAGGGTTCGTGGGAGTGCGGCGAGGGGCGAACCTGCGCGCGCGGGTTTGCGCAAACGCTGGGAATGGGGCTGAGAGGGGCCTCGGGCCGCCGACAGGGTCAGGCCAGTCGTCCAATTGGGGCCCAATTGGGCCTGCTTGCGATCACAGCTTACCCCTGAGCCAGGGGAATTCGCAGTTCGTGCTTCCTATTCGCTCACAGCTTACCCCTGAGCCAGGGGAATTCGCAGTTCGTGTTTCCTTCCATGATGGCTGTCAACCTTTCAGGTCGCACTTCCGCCCAAGCGTGGCCGGTGGGAACGCGTGATTGGTCTTTGGAGCTGTAAAGAGCGCTTACCGGCAGAGCCTTGGACCGAGGGTCTCCAGCCTTCCATTCGTACTCGAGTGCGATACTTCGCCCCGGCACATTTTGCCATTCGGGAAACAGGACCGGCCAATCTATGCGACGACTTCGCTTCTGCGAGCCAAGGAAAAACGCGACCTGGTCTGCTTCATCTTTCCCGGCACCGGCCTCCGGTAAAATGCTCTTCGTTGCTGAGTGTGATGTTGTGCTTAAGCCGCAGCAGGCAGCTTGCTCGGATCGTACGCGGTACCGTCGCGCATGACGTAGTACGCCGTGCGCAGGATGTAACGGCCCGCCGCTACGATCGCAATCTTTCTCCTTTGTCGGCTCGTGTGAACACGTTGTGCAAGTGCTTTCAGGGGCAGCGACTGATCCGACTTGCAGCGCCACAACAGACTGTGCCCGGCCTGCACGAGAATCGAGCGCAGCCGCGGGCTGCCCTCCTTGGTGACGTGTCCGAGAGTCTGATGATTGCCACTCTGGCGCACTGAAGGCACCAGTCCGGCGTAGGAGCAAAGTTCGCGAGCGCTCTTGAAACGACTGATGTCTCCAATGGTCGCATACAAGGTCAGCGCGACCTGTTCGCCCACTCCTGGGATCGTCATCAACCGCTTCAACACGTCGTTGTCCTTGACGCGTTGGTGAAGCTGCTTGTCCAGGTCTTTCAACTCCAGCGCGAGTGCCTTCTCCATTCGCAGGCAGCGCTTCACCCCATCGGCCAGATACGGTGCCAGCGTTTCCGGAACGGTAAGCGCGTCCTCGAGACTCTTGGTCACTTTGGCGCTGCCGCCCGTGGCTGGCTTGAACCCCGCCGCCTGGACCATGCGCCGAGCTCGTACTCGCCACCGCACTCGCTCGCGGCTGAGCGCCTGCCGCTGCGACAACAGGCCTCTGAGCTCCCGCACCTCCCCACTCGGCAAGTACACCGGGTGCGGCGTCATGCCGGTCTGCAGCGCCTTTGCCAGCCAGTAAGCGTCTCGCTTGTCGGTCTTCTTTCGACTCGACGCGATCATGCGCAGCTGATACGCGTTGAACGTCAGGAGCTTCACCCCGCGCTCGATGAAGATGTCGTTGACGAAATAGCAGAGCGTGCCGACTTCCTGCCCGCACAAGAGCTCCCCATGCTGCTCGAGCTTCCTCAAAAGCTCCCGCAATCCGACGACCGTCGTTTCCACGCTTCCGTGCTCCACGGTCGCTCCCTCCTCGTCGAGCAAACACCAAACCGTTGACTTCAGGTGAACGTCCAGGCCAAGGTACTTCATGGTCTCCTCCATCTGGGTCGAGCACGTATCCCGGCTCGCCCGGTTGTGACCCTTCGGGGTCGTTGTTTGCTTGCAGGTTATCAAGCATGTGCCGGCCCAGTGGAGCGAGACCGCTGAGACCCGGTTCTTCAACCCGCCGCCGTACCCCAAGCCGCCTCGCGAGCAGCCACGCCAGTACCCCAAGAACGACGACCCAAACAGCCACGGTTGCCAACATGGCATCTATACGCAGTCCGCTCGGCAAACTCATAGGTCGGCCTCGGCCCGCTGAGCTCCGGCTGCCCCTCTTCCCTCGGCTCCGTGCCGCCGATGAACGGCTCGAGCCGTGCCTTGATCTTCTGCTTCTCTCGCGCGAGCTTGCGACGTATGCTTCGTTTCACCTGAAAAGGTCTCCCGGTGGTTTCTGTTTTTGGTTTTGCAACCTCAGA
>DATGCC010000013.1:0-3346 GCA_035312345.1 Rhodothermales bacterium | reverse complement strand
TCTGAGCCATACCCAGTTTATCCGCTTCGTTAACGGCGAGGAGGCTACCGACCCGCGCACCCTCTGGGTTGATTACGTCGTTGGCATCGACCGGGGTGCTGTCGTTACTGGCCCGCCGCCGCCTACGTTCACTGTGCAGCCAGGCGATTCCAGCGTAGTGCTCCGTTGGGATGCTGTGCCGGGGGCGGTCGCCACGCACGTTTATCGGCAGGTGGTGCCTGAGGTACCCATCGAAACGGTATTTGAAAAGTTGACGGATGTGCCGACGACGGTGCCCAATTTCGCCGACTTGAATGTAGCGAATGGGCAGATTTACACCTACATCCTGCGCTCCGTTGATGCAGACGGCGTGCAGGGGCCGGACTCCGAAATAATCACTACAATGCCACAAGCGGCACTCCCAGATGCCTTTTTGGATCTGTTGCAGGAGACCGCCTTTGCGTATTTCTGGGAAGAGGCCAACCCGAACAACGGGCTTATCCGAGACCGCAGCCGCCCGACCTCGGCGTCAAGCATTGCCGCCGTGGGCTTCGGGCTGTCGGCCATCACCGTCGCCATCGACAAAGGCTGGATCACGCGGGAGCAGGGCCGAGATCGCGTGCTCACGACCTTACGGTATTTTGCAACCTGTCCACAGGATGCAGCCACGTCGGGATCCTGTGGTTTCCGAGGGTTCTTCTACCACTTTCTCAACATGGAAACCGGCCTGCGTGCCGGAAACTCGGAGCTTTCGACGATCGACACCGCCTTGCTGTTGGGCGGTATCTTAGATGTAGGAGCCTACTTTGATGGAGAAGAGCAGGACGAAGGGCGCATCCGGTCGCTAGCCCAGACCATCTACGAGCGGGTGGAGTGGGACTGGGCGTCGCCGCGGGCACCACTGGTCTCCCACGGCTGGCGGCCCGGCAGTGGTTTCCTGGGCAACGATTGGAACGGGTACAACGAGGCCATGATTCTTTACATTCTCGCGCTGGGCTCACCCACCTTTCCGATGCCGCCCGCCTCCTGGGATGCCTGGACCAGTGGCTATAACAATCAGTGGGGTATTTTCTATGGCTATGCCTATCTCTCTTTTCCGCCGCTCTTCGGGCATCAGTACAGCCACGTTTGGATCGATTTCCGAGACATTCAGGATGCGTACATGCGGACCAGGGGCATTGATTACTTTGAGAACAGCCGCCGTGCTACCCTTGCCAACCGGGCCTACGCCATCGCCAATCCAAACCGCTATCCGAACTACGGTCCGAACGAGTGGGGCCTGACAGCATCCGACGATCCTTTTGGCTACCGGGCGCATGGGGCACCGCCTCCGCAGAGTGACAACGGCACCATCACGCCGACGGCGGCAGGTGGCTCTTACGCCTTTACCCCCGAGGAGTCGACCATCGCTATGCGGACCTTCTACCGTCGCTATCGTACCGAGTTATGGGGCGAGTATGGTTTCCGCGACGCCTACAACATCCGAGAGGATTGGTTTGCCACCGATGTGCTTGGCATCGACCAGGGGCCCATTTTGCTGATGATCGAGAACGGGCGAACGGAGGCCATCTGGGAGCGCTTTATGCAGATTGAAGCCATTCAGCGAGGTCTGGAGCAGGCAGGCTTTGAAGGCATCGGCCTCGCTGCCAAGGAAGGGGCAGAAATTCCCTCAGAGCCGGTATTGTTGGGCAGTTATCCCAATCCGTTCAGTGAGCATACGGCTATTCAATTTACCCTGCCGCAGCCTGCCGATGTCACGCTGACGGTCTATGATGTGTTGGGGCGTACTGTTGCTACGGTGGTAGATAAGCATCTGCCTGCCGGAGAACACACAACGTCTGTCGATGGAGCCGAGTGGGCGAGTGGCGTCTATTTCTACACCTTGCAGATGGGAGGGGTACTGGATAGTGGTTCCCTGTTGCGGGTGCGGTGAAAGGCAACGCATAACGAAAGCAACAACGCATATGACGCACAGATACACAGTGATCCGATACGGATGGATGGGGCTGCTGGTCGCCATGGTGTTGGCGGCGGCTTTACCTGTCTACGCGCAACAGGCAGGTGATCCCGAAGCAGCCCTCGTGGATTCCCTGCTGGCCCAGATGACGCTGGAAGAAAAGCTGGGGCAACTCGTGCAATACAGCGGGCGGTGGGCGCAAACAGGTCCCGATGTACCACAAGGCGGTGATGAAGAGATCAGGGCGGGCCGTGTCGGCTCTTTTCTCAACATTCACGGAGCCGAGCCAACATGTCGAATCCAGCGTATCGCAGTAGAGGAAAGTCGCCTCGGGATTCCATTGCTGTTTGCCCACGACGTGATCCACGGTTTCCGCACCATTTTTCCCATGCCGCTTGCTGAGGCTGCTGCCTTCGACCCAGCACTGGCAGAACGGACGGCCCGCATCGCGGCGCGAGAGGCCACGGCGTCGGGGTTGCACTGGACCTTTGCACCGATGGTGGATATTGCCCGCGATGCCCGTTGGAGCCGCATTGTAGAGGGGGCCGGTGAGGATTCGCACCTCGGCTCGGTGCTGGCAGTGGCCCGGGTGCGCGGTTTCCAGGGGCACACCCGCGAGGGCCTTGCCGCCGACACCACGATGATGGCTACTGCCAAACACTTCGCTGCGTACGGTGGGGCCGAGGCCGGGCGAGACTACAACGTGGTGGATGTGTCTGAGCGCACCCTCCGCGACGTGTATCTGCCGCCGTTCAAAGCGGCCGTGGATGCAGGTGTGCAGTCGCTGATGAGCGCCTTTAACGAGGTCGGCGGCGTGCCTGCCACGGGCAGCAGCCGTCTCTTCACCGACCTGCTACGCGACGAGTGGGGTTTCGATGGCGTGGTGGTGAGTGACTATACCGCTGTCTGGGAACTCATTCACCACGGCGTTGCTGCCGACAGTGCCAACGCCGGGCGCATCGCGCTGGACGCAGGCATTGATGTCGACATGGTGGATGGGATCTACATCAAAAACTTGATCCCTGTCGTCGAATCAGGAGCACTGCCTATGGCGACGGTAGACAAAGCGGTGCGCCGTGTGCTCCGAGCGAAGTATCGTGTCGGTTTGTTTGACAACCCTTATCGCTACTGCGAGCCAAATCGTGCTGCTGACGTACTGCTGACCGAAGAGCATCGGCAAGTAGCACGCGAGGCAGCCCAGCGGAGCATGGTGCTGCTCAAGAATGAAGGGGATGTGTTGCCCCTCTCGAAGAATTTGGGTTCTATCGCTGTCATTGGTGCTTTGGCGGCGGATTCACTCTCAGCGCTCGGCTCATGGGCCGGGGCAGGGCGCAAGGAGGATGCGCTGCCAATTTTGACCGGCATCCGGCAGGCGCTGCCCGACACCGAGGTGCTTTATGCTCCCGGCTA
>DATGCC010000012.1:0-4496 GCA_035312345.1 Rhodothermales bacterium | reverse complement strand
GACCTGCACGATGGCCCCGTTTTTCAGGTGCGGGCTGTGCAAGCGCTTATCACCGCCGGGTTCAACCTGCCATTCGTACGGGGCCAGCGGGTGGTAGGCGATGAAGGCTTTGCCGCCACAGGCGAAGATCCAGCCGGAGTCGTCGGTTTCGAGGTCTTGCAACGTGCGCGAAAAGTAGCCACTGACATGCGGGGCCGTAGAATCAGGCGGAATATCGTAGAGCGCGATGACGGTGTCTTCGTGCTGGAAAATCTGCTCGAAGGGGGAGCCGCCGGTCCATTTGTCGGAGCGGGGATAGGTGCTTTTCTCCCCGAAAGCGATAGCATCCATCATCACTTTCGGGGGCTCGGTGAAGTACATGCCCATCTCCAACGCACCCGAGTACGGATGCAGCGTGAACAGCACGTTGAAGCCCTCTGATGGATCTTCGGTCGCCCACTGCACTTCCCAGGTATGCTGCTGGATCGGCTGGAGCAGACCGCCCTGGGTAGAGCCGACCGCGTATTCCTTTGACATGTACATGGTTTTGTACACCGGAAGGTTGCGCACCTCGCTGTAGCGCATGCGGTGGCGCGTTCGCTTCAACTCCTTCTGCACATACGGCTGCGAGCGGTCGGTGGCGAGCTTTTGCAGGATGGCGGGCGGTTCGTAGCCGCTGATTGCCAGAATCAGGGTGATGCCGTGGGGCCGGTAGCCGATGCGCGGGAGGATGATGTTGATGGCATGCGGCCGAAACGGTGTGTTGCCGAAGAGGAGCCAGGCAAAGCTCGTGCTGCTGTTTTGCCACCGTTCCAGCGTCGGTTCTGGATAGATGCGGCTGAAGGCACCTGCGTACAATCCATTGAGCGTGTCCACGGCGAAATCGGCGATGAGGTAGTCGAGCATCATCTGCGCCCGCTTGCGCATCACTGGATCTTCCGCAAAACCGTACAGCAGCGCCATCGGGGTGATGAAAAAGCCGAGGTAGTGCGGCGAGTCGTATTCGCCCTGGCCGATGGTCGTGGTCAGATCCATCCACGAAATGAGGTATTCCTCGGCCTCGTCCATATTCTCCTGCGAACTGAGGCCGTTAAACCAGCTATCGGCAGGGTCGTCTGGATACAACTGGCCCATCAGGTACATCGAGGCGTAGTACATCGCCCAGTGGTTTTCCGTGTCGCCACGGTAGGGCGTGTAGGTGCGCCACAGATCGCGCATGCGCTGGAGCGTTTCGGCGGGCAGCACGTTGCGGCCTACGTAGTGCGTGAAGACCATCGGGTACATCCAGAACATGTCGCCGTGCGGGTCGGCCAGCAACCGGTCGAGGTGGGCGAGCACCTCGTCGGTAGCGCGACCCCGGTACAGGTTCGCCGCCACCTCGATGAAGCCGATGCGCTTGAGGTAGCCCGTTGCCTCGCGGTTGGCGTAGTAGTCGATCAGCCATTCGCAGCGGGTAGTGTAATCGCCGTGCAGCGGGGCTGTTTCAAAAGGCATTTCAGGCATGGTTGTTCACAAAAAGCAATGCGCGGATGGTAGCTTCCGGCAACCCGGCGTCGTGCAGGGTGGCGTCGTCCGTATCCAGGTAAAAGAGGCCGTCTTCGATGATGCCGGCCCAGATGCGGCCCGGTGTGTCCGGGTCGAAGGCCAGCGACTGCACGGAGGGCGCGTCGTTCGTCACGCGTTCCCAGTGATTGCCGCCATCGGTGCTGAGAAATAGGCCGGTTTTGTAGCCACCCGCCGCCATGAGATTGGGATCGTGCGGCGAGAGTGCCACCGCGAAAACAGGGCCGGGAAAGTCGGTCAGGTTGTGCCAGGAAGCGCCGCCGTCTTTCGAGAGCAACGCGCCATCGTCTTCCGTGCCCGCCAGCCAGAACTTCGGATCAGCCGTACTTTGCCGTAGGTCGCGGATGGCTACGTCGCGGGGTCCCGTCGGGGTCCAGTTGGCAGCGCCATCGGTGGTCTCGTAAAGCCCGCGCTCGGTACCGACGATGAGTCGGTTTTGCTGCGTTTGATCTGCTATGAGGATGAGGGAAAAGGTAGATGTCGGTTCGGGGATGCCGTGGATGGTTTTGGTCCAGGTGTCACCGCGGTTCCGTGAGCGCCACACGCCGTACGAGGTGGCGGCGTAAATCGTCTCAAGGTCGAAGGGGTCGACCACAACATGGTTGACTTCGGTGATGCGCCAGCCAGAGGTGATGCGCCAGAAATGGCCGCCATCGTTGGAACGGAAGACGCCGTTGCCAGCCGCGAGGTAGAAGGTGTCATCGGGGGAGGTAGCCACGCCACAGGCGCGTACATTCTGCCAGCCGAGATGCGTCCAGTCTCCCGATTCTTCCTGGCGATGCAAGCCGCTCGGCGCGTTGGCGCTCCCAACGACGTATCCTTTTGTTTCTACCACCGCCGCGTAGAGCGTATGCATAGATGCGTCTCAGGTGATGATGTTGAATTCGGGGATGGTGCCGGTATCGAAAACGCGGCACCGTTGTGTCTTGTCGCCCTGCTGGATGTTAATCTCGTAGGTGCCATCACCCTGTGGGGCGATCTGTGCTATAGTCTGGGAATCTGTGCTTTTTTGGGGTAGCAGCACCGTGATGAGGAGCGGATCGAGCCGGGCGTCCTGCGTGGCGACTTCCGCAAACGGATGCAGCGGCGCGAGGTCGTCGGCAATCGGCAAGTGCTTGGTCTCGAACTGAACATTCCCACTTCCTTTAGCAAAGCCTTTCAGGGAGGCATGGGGGCGGAAGGTTTGAAAGCCAGAATCCGTCGCTTCGATACGTCCTTCGCCATCTTTGTTGTAGCCGAAGAAGCGGGCTTGCAGCGTAGACGGTTCGGTTTGCTTCACCACTTTGTCGAGCACCACAACAGCCGGTAGTTCATGCAGCACGATGATGGTGCGCGTGACAGAAGCGACATCGGGCAGCACGAGTTGATAGGCCGGCGTCGCATCGCTCGTCCAGAACAAATAGCTGTCACGCTCGCCATAGCGAACGAGCCGGGAAACCGCGTCGGAGGCGTTGGTGCCTTCGGAGCCGTCGTGGTACTGATGCCCGGTGCCGTCGATGAGCAGGGCGCTGTGGCCCGCCGTCGTTCGCATCATCCAAGACGGATCGCTGAAGCTGTACGGCGGGCGGTACGGATCTGCCACTAACTCCTCGCCGAAGCACTTGACGATGAGGCTGTTGCGGTCGGCGTGCTCGTGGTTCGACGGGCCGCCGCTACGCATCGCGACGACGAGGTCATCCGGTGTATAACCAGTGCGCCCAACGATCCAGTCCAACTCGGATTTCCAGAGATGCGGACGGCTCGGCGGTGGCGTGGCTTGTGGATCGGGGCGATACCAGATCAGCGACCATTCGTCGTGCTCACGCGCTAAGGTTTCGCCAAACCATTGCGCCCGTCCGTCGTGGGCGTGTTGCGCAAACCAGAACGGCACCGCCGAAGTCGCCCCATTGCCCGCGTCGCCAAAGTTGACAATGGCCTTCGGCTCCGCTGCTGTCGCCATCGACATTTCTTGCAGGTATTCAACGTAGCCGGGCCAGTTGATAAGGTCGTAGAGATCCGTGTCCGTGTGGCGACGCAACACCGAGGTTGCCTGGGCGATGTGCGTAGATGTGTAGTTGGCATAGGAAACGCCTTCGTCGTACGACCCGTCCACCGCAAACAGATCGCGGAAGGTGCGGAGGCTGAAAATCGCTTGCTCCAGCCAGCGCGCCGTGTTTTCGTCTTCGCCGAGCACCTGCTGATATGCCACAGTTCCGACAGCGAGCGCAGAGGCAGGCACGGCTTTCAGGTTCGTCCGGTCGAGAATGTGAGGCCAGTTCGAAAGGTCGATGCGGTCGCCGGGGCGGTGCTCGAAATAGGTGCTCGACTCATCCATCGTCCAGCCTTCCACGCGATCCGGGTGGCGCATGCCGTAGAGCGCAAGGAAGCTCGCCTCACAGCCGCGCTCGCCCATCGTGCGGAGCCAGCCAGCACGTTCATCAGCATCCACATAATCTCCCAGCCAGTCGGCGCAAAGGCTGATCGCGATGACCGCGCCGGGGGCGCGTTGTAGCCCAAACGTCTGCGTGCCGCCTTCAAGGAAGTAATCCCACTTGGGAAAATTCATCAGTGTGCGGGCACAACTTGTTGCGAGTTCGGCAGCGTTCTCATCGCCCGTCATCGCGTAGACGAAGGCCATCTGACCACCAACATTGCTCACACGGGCGATGTCGTAGAGGTGGTCGTTGTAGCGGACTTCCTCTGCCAGAAAACGCCGCTCCGCCGTCCGGTCAATGGCTTCTAGTCTTTCGCGTAGCATGGCAAACATCGGATCGCTGGCATACCGCGCTTGCAGATCTGGCAGCACCTCCGCGTCGAAGAAAAGACCCACGGTCGGTCCGTCAACTGGTGTGCTACGGAGCGAACGTGCGCTGAATGTCCACGGCAAAAACAGGCCCGGCAATACGAGGCTGCTCGTCTGCAAGAAATCGCGGCGGGAAGGCATAGGGATTTTGGATTTGGGATTGGCGATTTTC
>DATGCC010000011.1:0-3356 GCA_035312345.1 Rhodothermales bacterium | reverse complement strand
ACCCGGCTTGCAGGGCTCCGTGGACGGCTCCGGCAGCGCCACCTTCGGCCTGCATCTCGACCACCTTCGGCACCGACCCCCACAAATTGGGCTTGTCCTGTGTGCTCCACAGATCCGCCAACTCACCCATTGGCGATGCGGGCGTGATCGGATAAATGGCGATGACTTCGTTGGTTTGGTGGGCCACATAGGCCGCCGCTTCGTTGCCGTCGATGGTTACCTGGGCGCGCGTCATGGTTATATCCTGGCAGGCGAGACGATAGTCAGGTGTGGCTGGTCTTGTCCATACGGCCCATGAACAGCCAACTGAGGGCAAGAACGTGAGTGCATACACAGGCAGAGGAGGGGGATCACCCTAGTCTGGATGTAGGTCAGCAACGAGGGATGCTATGAGGGAAATCCCTACATTCCACTGTGACGCCGTGCCGTGTTCTGTCTCGCCGCGCTCATGCTGGCTCCAGCGAGAGTCCAATCCGTATTGCCAGTTAGTGGCGATTATGGTTATCCTCCTTGTGCGTTTGTGGAGATCCAAGCGCCAAGCCATTGTCAACTTACCCTCTCCCGATAACAGAAGCCGACATGAATAGAGGATTGCACAGGACCCATCGCCGAAGGTGGTTATGGCGAGGGTTTTTGTTGAGCCTGATGATTCTGCCGGTCTATCAGACGCAGGCTCAGGAGAACACGTCCAACAGCCCCGATCCTCGTGCAAGCCTCGGCCTTGAGCAGGGTATCCTCACGTTTGATACCCCGCACGTTGAACTCCACCTTGTGCAGGCGTCGCAGACGGTTGCTACGTTGCGTCCTAAAGGCACGGACGGTTTCGACTTCACCCCCGGCGACTGGCTGGAGCAGCGAGGTCGCGATGGCTTCTATCACCTGGGCGATCTTACCCTGCGCCTGCGCTTTGAGGGCGGCGAGGACTGGCAGGCATTTTCGACCGCTGTTGAGCGGAAGCCAGTAGTGCCTTTGGCGGTTTCTGATTCGGTATTGGCGGCTGCCGATCTGGCTCCGACGTTACCGGCGGACATCCCGCTTCGGGTGCGGCGCTACTGGGAAGTGGTTGATGGGCACCTTGGTCTCCGATTCGAAATCGAAAATGCAAGCGAGCATGCCATCGAACTGGGTGCCGTGGGCGTGCCGATGGTGTTCAACAACATCCTCCACCGGCGGACGCTCGATGAGGCCCACGCCGTCGCCTCTTTCTCTGACCCGTACATCGGGCAGGACGCCGGTTATGTGCAGGTCACCCGGTTGAATGGGCAGGGACCAACGCTCATTGTCGTGCCACAGAGCGAAACGCCTTTTGAAGCCTACCGCCCCCTGCTGGAAGACTCGACCCGAAGGGGCATCACGTTCGAGGGATTTTACGAATGGATGGCCCACAGCAAGGCCTACGCCGAGAACGAATGGCGCAACGCTGAGCCGTGGAATCCACCGACCTCTCATGTCCTCGCGCCGGGAGCCACCCGAAGCTATGGCGTTCGCTTCCTGCTGGCAGATGCGATCCGCGACATCGAAAACACGCTGATTGCCGACGAGCATCCAGTGGCCGTGGGTATTTCGGGCTATGTGGTGCCGATGGACCTGGACGCGCAGCTTTTCTTGAATGCACCCAGCCCGGTTGAGGACCTCACTGTCGAGCCGGAGGGTGCGCTTCAGGTCGAAGCGGATGGGGCACGGGCAAACGGCTGGCGCGCCTACACGATTCGCGGCAAAAGGTGGGGCCGTGCCCGCCTGACGGCTCACTACGCCGATGAACGCACGCAAACGATCCACTACAAGGTCATCAAGCCCGAGGCGGAAGTGGTGGACAACCTGGGGCGTTTCCTGACCACAGAGCAGTGGATAGACGATCCCGACGATCCCTTTGGTCGGGGGCCTGGGGTCATCAGCTACGATGACTACGCAAAGCGGCCCGTCACGGAAGATCACCGCGCCTGGATTGCCGGGCTGGGTGATGAAGGCGGCTCGGGGTCGTGGCTGGCAGCCGTCATGAAGCAACTGATTCGGCCCGATGCCGCAGAACTGGAAAAGCTCCAGCGCTTCGTTGACGAAGTGCTGTGGGGGGGGCTTCAGTACGATGCCGATTCGCTGAAGTATGGCGTACGCAAAAGCCTGTTCTACTACGAACCCGACCAGATGCCAGCGGGGACGTACAGCGACAGCATTCGCTATGGCGGCTGGCCGAGTTGGAGCAAAGAGCACGCGATGACCGTCGGGCGCTCCTACAACTACCCGCATGTGGCGGCGGCGTACTGGGTGTTGTACCGCCTGGCTCGCAACCACGAAGGACTCGCCACCAACCATCCGTGGACATGGTACCTGGAGCAGGCGTATCATACCAGCGAGGCGATGGTCGAGCACGCCCCGGAATATGCCCAGTTTGGCCAGATGGAAGGAACGATCTTTCTACTGATCTTGCTGGATCTTCAGCAGGAAGGGTTCTCCGAGCAGGCATCAGCACTGGAAGCGACCATGCAAGCGCGTGCCGACCTCTGGCGGTCCCTTGGCTATCCCTTTGGCAGCGAGATGCCGTGGGATTCGACGGGGCAGGAGGAGGTCTATGCCTGGTGCCGGTATTTCGGATACGACGACAAGGCGCTGGTGACGCTCAACGCGATTCTTGGCTACATGCCCACTGTCCCGCATTGGGGCTACAACGGGAGCGCCCGCCGCTACTGGGATTTCCTGTATGCCGGTCATCCTACCCTTTCTCGCCTCGAACGGCAGTTGCACCACTACGGCTCGGGTCTCAACGCCATCCCCGTGCTGACCGAATACCGCGATCACCCCGACGACTTCTATCTGCTGCGCGTCGGATACGGCGGCTTGATGGGTTCCATCTCCAACATCACACAGGACGGCTTCGGCCCGAGCGGCTTCCACGCCTACCCGTCCACGTTGCGCATTGATGGCTACTCCGGCGATTATGGCCCCAACTTTTTTGGTCATGCTGTTAATACGGGCACCTATGTGACCCAGCATGACACGTTTGGCTGGTTGGCATTTGGTGGGCAACTTGAGCAGGAAGATGGGTGGGTCCTGGTGGACCCAAACGATTCAGCCCGTTCACGGGTGTATCTGGCTTCGCTCGGACTTTGGCTGACGCTCGATGCAGGCATTTTCGAGCAGGTGCGTTTTCAGCCTGCAGCGGGGGCGGTTCAGTTAAGTCTCGCTCCAGCAACTGCCCACACGCCGAGAGCATTCCTACGTATCGAGCAACCCGCCGTGGTTGACGGAATCGGCGAATACCAGCCTGTTGAAAGGTTGGAGCAGGTTCGCGGGGCGTATCTGCTGCCGCTTTCTTCATAAACAACGATCCTTGTATTACAGCATGATAAGCCCTAAAAGCG
>DATGCC010000010.1:0-14596 GCA_035312345.1 Rhodothermales bacterium | reverse complement strand
GTGGACCAGCAGCAGCGCGAATACCTCCTACGCCAGCAGATGAAGGCCATCCAGGAGGAACTGGGCGAAGGCGAAGGCCCTGCCGAAGTAGAGCAACTGCGTGAGCGTGCCGAGGAAAAAAAGCTACCGGAGCACGCCCGCGAGACGGTGATGAAGGAAATCAAAAAGCTCGCCCGCATCAACCCCGCCGCGCCTGATTACGCCGTCACCCGTAACTACGTGGACTGGATCCTCGACCTGCCGTGGCAGGAGTATTCGGAGGATCACCTCGACATCAAGCACGCCGAGAAAATACTCGACGAAGACCACTATGGCCTCGAAAAGGTCAAGAAGCGCATCCTCGAATATCTCGCCGTGCTGAAGCTCAAGGGCGACATGAAAGCGCCCATCCTTTGCTTCTACGGCCCGCCAGGCGTCGGTAAAACCAGCCTCGGCAAGAGCATCGCCCGTGCACTTGGACGCGAGTTTGTGCGCATGAGCCTGGGCGGCGTGCGCGACGAAGCCGAGATCCGGGGCCACCGCCGTACG
Source organism: Rhodothermales bacterium (assembly GCA_035312345.1). Taxonomy (GTDB): domain Bacteria; phylum Bacteroidota; class Rhodothermia; order Rhodothermales; family DATGCC01; genus DATGCC01. The sequence goes on along the minus strand of DATGCC010000010.1, from coordinate 14,068 downwards.
TATGTCGGCGCGCTGCCGGGACGCATCTTGCAGGGCCTTAAGAAAGCAGGCACGGCCAACCCGGTCTTCATGCTCGACGAGGTAGACAAGCTCGGCTCCGACTTCCGGGGCGACCCGTCGAGTGCCCTCCTCGAAGTGCTGGACCCGGAGCAGAACAACAACTTTAACGACCACTACCTGGAGATCGACTACGACCTCTCCAAGATCCTCTTCATCGCGACGGCGAACTACCTGGAGATGATTCCGGCCCCGCTCCGAGACCGCATGGAGTTGATCGAAATCACAGGCTACACCCAGGATGAAAAACTGGCGATTGCCAAGCAGTACCTCGTCCCCCGCCAGACCGAGCGCAACGGCCTCAAACCGGAGCAATTCTCGCTCTCGGATGAGGCATTGAGCCTGATCATCGACGGCTACACCCGCGAGTCGGGCGTGCGGCAGTTGGAGCGCACCATTGGCTCGGTCGCACGCGGCGTTGCCAAGAAAATCGCTGTGGATGAGGTGGAGACCGAAACGGTACAGGCCGATGAGATTGAAGAATACCTGGGAGCCCGGAAGTTCTTCAGCGACGTAGCAGAGCGGACTGAAGTGCCCGGCGTGGCGACGGGCCTGGCCTGGACGCCTGTGGGCGGCGACATCCTCTTCATTGAGGCGTCGGTCTCTCGGGGCTCCGGTCGCCTGATTCTAACGGGCCAGCTTGGCGAGGTGATGAAAGAGTCGGCCCAGGCGGCGCTCTCATACGTCAAGAGTCAGGCTGAAGCGTTAAATATTCCACAGGATGCGTTTCGCTACTGGGATCTGCACGTTCACATCCCCGCCGGTGCCATCCCGAAAGACGGGCCTTCGGCAGGCGTGGCGCTGCTAACCGCGCTGACCTCGATTTACACGCAGCGCCGGGTGCGGGACTGCCTCGCTATGACCGGCGAGATTACGCTCCGTGGTCTCGTGCTTCCCGTTGGCGGTATCAAAGAGAAGGTGCTGGCCGCCAAGCGCGCCGGGATCAAACAGGTGCTGCTCCCAAAGAAAAACGAGAAGGATATCAAAGAGATCAAAGACGACGCGCTCGACGGGCTGGAGATCACCTATCTCAAGCGGATGGACGAGGTGATGGATCTGGTACTCGAAGAAGAGCCGCTGACCGATCCGGTTGACTTCTTCACCATCCCCGAATCCGAAAAGCGCATCCGGCCTCTTCCGCCCGGCAACGGATTCGAGAAGACGACCGAACCCGTCGTGGTGAACTGATCTCGTCTTCTATTAACAATGCAGGAAGGGCTGCTTGCACGATGCAGGCAGCCCTTTTTGTTTGTTTTCTGTCCAAGTCCGAGAAAAATACCTCCACAAGAAAATCTATTCATCATTGACAATTATTGTAGAATTACGCGAGTCAATAGGTATCTTTGATCTTAGCCTTGTACAATTTGGCGTTTGCTAAAGTAACTATCTGCTATAATGCCGTTTCTGCAGTCCCCCCCAGCACTGGGCAATCAATACGACGACGACCGGGTCCTGCGCTCCTATCTGCGCCGGGTGCTGCCGGACGCCGTGTTGAATGAGATCGAAGAAGAGTTACAGAATCTGGGGGCATTGGCAGGCGGCAAACTCTACGCGTTGCAACAGGCCGACCGGCTCAATGAACCCACCCTTACCAACTGGAGTCCGTGGGGCGAACGGATCGACACGGTGGCTGTGACCCGTGTATGGGAAGAAGCCGAGCGGCTCGCGGCAGAGTATGGCCTCATCGCTACGGCCTATGAGCAGAAGCATGAGCATTATTCGCGGATTCACCAGTTTGCTCTCGCCTACCTTTTTGCCCCGGCTACCGATTTCTACAGTTGCTCGCTGGCTATGACTGACGGGGCTGCGCGTACGCTCCTGGCCTCTGGCAACAATACCCTCCTCCTCGACGCCCTGCCCCAACTGACGACCCGCAACCCGGATTACTTCTGGACGAGTGGTCAGTGGATGACGGAGCGGGTGGGCGGCTCGGACGTGAGCCAGATAGAAACCATCGCTCGGCAGGACGAAAAGGGCGACTGGCGACTTTATGGGCAGAAATGGTTTGTCTCTGGGATAACGTCGCAGATCGCGCTGGTGCTAGCGCGCCCCGAGGGCAACCCTGAGAAGAGCAAGGGCCTTGCGCTTTTCTATGTAGTCCTCCGCGACAACGAGGGACGGTTGCAAAACATCCGCATCGAACGGCTCAAAGATAAACTAGGCACCCGGAAAATCCCAACGGCGGAGGTGGTGATGGACGGCACCCCTGCCAGGCCGGTACATGGATTGCGGGACGGGGTACGGGCTCTTGTGCCCATGCTTACCATTGCACGGGTCTGGAATGCGATTACAGCCGTCGCCTTGATGCGGCGGGGGCTGGCCCTGGCCCGAAGCTATGCCCACAAGCGCAACGTCTTTGGCAAAACGCTGGATCAACAAGCCCTGCATGCCGATACATTTGCCCAGCAGCAAGCCACGTACGAAGGCGCTTTTCATCTGGCTTTTCGCGTTGCCGAACTGCTGGGCGAAACCGAAGCCGGCGACTTCACGGTGCGGGCGAGTACGGAAAAGAATACGCTGTTGCGCATTCTCACTTCCATCGCCAAGCTGACAACGGGCAAGCAGGCGGTAGGCGTCCTCAGCGAAGTCATTGAAGTGTTCGGGGGCGCCGGTTATGTAGAAGACACCGGCCTACCTGCCCTGCTCCGCGACGCCCAGGTCTTGCCCATCTGGGAAGGCACCACTAACGTGCTAGCGCTCGATACGCTCCGTGCTATCGATGAGGTTGGCGGCCTGGATGTGCTGCGTGCCGAAATGGAACGCTGTGCCCAAACCGTCAGCGAACCCGTCCTGTCAGCTATGATGCAGCACGCCCAGAGCATGCTCGAACAGGCTGATGAATGGCTCGTTCGTGCCCACATCCAGGGCCGTGCTGTGCTCGAATCAGGAGCACGGCGCTTTGCCCTCGCGTTGGGACGTGCCCTGGAACAAACCTACCTGGCATGTCATGCCCAGTGGGTCATTGATAACGAAAACGACGCCCGTCCAGCCGCAGCCCTACGCCTGCTTGCCGATGACTCTGAGCATTTCCCCATCATCCCTCTGGATGCTACCCTCGCGCTCGCCAACGACACTCCCCTTCTCCCCAAGCAGGCCACGCTGGAAGCCCTGCACGAGTTGAGCACCTCCTGGGGCGATGGGGCTCCACGGTCGGGGTTGTAGTCAGAACGTATCCCGCCTCTTTAGGGATATTACCTGACAGCATGGATAGCAATCCAATGGTCCAAATAAGAGAGACATGGCGCGAGAAAGAGTGAAGGTCTCCTCCTTATTCTCTTTTCATGTTCACGCCTTCCGCCCTCCTCCCTATGTCAAAAGACGATACCTGGTACACCTTTGGGTATCGCGGAATGGCGTACAATCTGCTGTTTGTCGTCTATTTGCTGACGTTGCAGCCGTTCGTCGTTGCGACTGCTTCGGAGATTTTCCAGCATGAAACGCCCAGCCTGGTTTTTGGGGTGCTGCTCCTCGTCGTGATGGGGATAGAAGCCGTCGTCCTGCCCCGCAAGATGCGCGATGTCTTTGCCCGTAGCGACCGCGATCTACCACCTGTCGTATTTCTGGTCTGGATTTTTCACATGGTCGTCAGCGTCATACTGGGCATCCATGCCTCGCTGGCCGTCGGCCTCGCCGTCGACCGCTCCGTTCTCATGCCGATCATCGTCGTCAAGGAACTGGCGCTGGGAACGGCCTTGGTTCGACCTGGCAAAAAGCCAACCCCGCTGACAGCACGGGAAGCGCTGTGGGTCGATCTGGGACTGCTGCTGTTTTCGTGTATTGCTTACGGCACCATCTGGGAAGCCGGTGTGGGCCGCTTCACCATTCATCTGCCCACCGCTGGCTGGTACGACCTCATCAGCTTTTTCGTCCTCTGTCCGGTCCTTGTCTTCATGATGGTGTTGCCGATCCGGCTCCCTTTCTTCGCCGAAGAGCTCGTCGCCGACCAGAGCCGCAAGGGGCGCATCCATCTTATCCTGTCGTTTGTAGTGCTTGTCGTTATTGCGCTGGCTCCCAGCATCGAAAATCATCCTTCCCCGGAAGATATCAGCAAGCAACCCCTTGAACAGGCAGATGAGCTTTCTAGGCAGCCGCTGCGGTTGCCAGCACCTGCTGCGCGGCCTGCACCGCTTCCGTCGGCGACACTGATATGCCTTCCTCCACCAGCGTGCTCCCAAGCGCGTGCAGGCAACGCACGATGTTTTCGGGACGGCTGCTGAAGCCCATTAATCCGAGGCGCCAGACTTTGCCAGCCAGCGCCCCGAGCCCTGCCCCAATCTCCAGACCATGCTCCTCAAGTAGGCGGCAGCGCACCCGTACCTCATCTACATGCTCAGGCACAATGACGGCGTTGAGTTGAGGTGTTCGGGCTTCCTCGGCTACAAAGTACTGGATGCCAAGTGCTTCCAACCCGGCCCGTAGCGCGAGATGGTTACGCTGGTGCCGAGCCCATGCCTGCTCCACGCCTTCCTCATGCAGCATCAGAAGCGACTCGTGCAATGCGTAAAGCGCGTTGATCGGAGCGGTGTGATGATACGACCGTTTCGAGCCAGTACCCCAGTACGACATAACGAGGCTCACGTCCATAAACCAACTCTGCACAGGCGTTGAGCGATTTCTAACCGCATCGGCAGCCCTGTCACTAAACGTGATAGGCGACAGCCCCGGCGTACAGGAGAGGCATTTCTGCGATCCCGCATAAACGGCATCTAGCCCCCATGCATCGACGCGGAGTGGGGAGCCACCTAGAGAGGTGACAGCATCGGCAATGACCAGACACTCGTGTGACCGTGCCAGTCCAGCCAGGGTCTCGGCGTCGGAGAGCACTCCGGTTGATGTCTCAGCGTGCACAAACGCTACGACGCGGGCATCCGGGTGGGCATACAAAGCTGCTTCCAGTTTTTCCGGGCTGACGGCATGGCCCCATTCGTCTTCGATGAGCACCACCTCCCCACCGCACCGCTCGACCATCGCCTTGAGCCGTCCACCAAAAACGCCATTCTGGCACACGATCACCTTGTCGCCTGGCTCCACAAGATTTACAACGCACGACTCCATACCCGCTGTCCCCGGTCCTGATACAGGCATCGTCAGCGCGTTCTCGGTCTGGAAAGCTTCCTGTAGCAACGCCTTGATTTCATCCATCAGGCCGACGAAGGCAGGATCGAGATGCCCGATTGTGGGTCGGGCCATAGCTGCCAGCACACGCGGAGCGACATCGGAGGGACCGGGACCGAGCAGGGTACGCTGGGGAGGATCGAAGGGCTGATACGTCATGATGGGGCGTATAGAATTTGATAAAACAAGCGAAGTACGACAGGCAAGATACGAAGTGACTTGCCGCTTGACGAATGCCGCCTCGTATGAAGCCGTCCTCCGTTATGGGTACTACCCCCTTTAGTTTACCAGGTTTTTTCAATTGGCGCTGTGGCGTTACACCTTACTCACGAGTGGTCAGAAACGCCCCTATTTCCGGCCTGTTCAACTCGCAATGCTACCTGCAAAGGCGGCATCCTCACCTTGAGAACTTTGCCTAGTGGCAATGATTCTCAGACACCCAAGCACTCAACCAAGCCCTCTGGCTACTACCATGTATAAACGACTTTTACCCCTTTTGATGATCACGTTGCTCTCGTTCACCGCTTGCACCGACATGCAGGAAGAAGCCGTAGAAGACTACGGTGAAGCCACCGAGGCGGCCTTCGATGAGGAGATAACGGAATTTCGCAACACTGTGAATGCCTCGCTCACAGAGGCAGACCGCGAACTGGAAGAACTGGAAGCACGCGCTGCCAATGCCAGCGAAGAGATGCAAGCCGAGTACAACGAGGAGATTGCCGAACTTCGCGAGGAGCGCATGGCTATCGCTCAGGACCTTGATCAGCTAGAAGCTGAGACCGAAGAGGAATGGCTCCAGGCCCGCGCCAACGCACAAAACGAATGGAATGAGTTCGAGCGTGACCTTACCGAGCTTCGCTTCGAGACCATCGAAACACGGGAGGAGTTTGAGGCTGCCGTCAATGAGGAAGTCGCCGAACTCGACCGCGAGATGGAAGCGCTAGAGGCCAAAGCTGCCAATGCCAGCGCAGAAATACAGGCCGAGTATGAAGAACAGATTGCTGAACTGGAGCAGGAGCGCCAGGAATGGGCCACGCAATGGGAGCAGTTTGAAAACACGACTGAGGAGAACTGGCAGGAAATGCAGAGCGACCTTGCTGCCAGCCTGTCCACCTTTGGTGCCCACATGCGCCATGCTGGCAACGAAGTGGAGCGCGCCTTTGACCCGGAAGGCGACCTTGAATAACCTGCCCAGCCTATAACTCCTTGCAGGAGCTAAGCCAAAGGGGTACTCGCATCGCTGCGGGTGCCCCTTTTTCTATGTCTCAGCTATTTCGCCGCGATGCTTTCTTCCAGAAAGGAAGACGCCCCCTGATCCAGAAACGCTGCAAACTGCTCGGTAGGCACGGTGCCGCTGATCTTCAAGAGCGGCTTGTCCTGCGCATCGGGATGGACGATGGCGTAGGTAGGTAGCGCGACGGTGCCAGTCAGCTTGAGTTGATAACGTTGGAAGTCCTCGCCTTTTTCTAGGCCATCCGTGTAGAGCCGCAGCAGCACAAAATGGCGCTGGAACCGCTCGGCAATTTCGGGCCGCGTAAACACATTGGCTTCCATCTCACGGCAGTTGGTGCAGGTATACCCCGTAAAATCAATCATCACCGGCTTGCCTTCGACCCGTGCCTGCGCGAACGCAGCGTCGATGTCATCGACGACCCACGCTTCCTCGTTTTCGACGGCATTGCTGGCGTTGCCCATCAGCGAGAGCAGGCTAACATCGCGGGCCTGACGCGGTGGCAGGTAGGCATCCAGCTTGTTCAGCGGTGCTCCGAGCAACCCTGGTAACATGTAGAGCGCCATGCCAAAGAAAGCGATGGCAAACAGCAGCCGCCCCACCCCGATGTGCGCTGCCACAGGCTCGTGCTTGAGCGGGAGTTTGCCAAGCAAATACAGCCCTGCCAGGAAGAAAATCACGACCGTAACGGCAATGGCAAGCGTCCGCGAGATCAGGCCCCAGCCCCACACGAGGTCAGCGTTCGACAGGAACTTGATGGCGGCGGCCAGTTCGATGAAGCCAAGCACCACCTTTACCACGTTCATCCACGAGCCGGACTTGGGTAGTGAACTCAGCGCCCTCGGAAACAGCGCAAAGAAGATGAACGGCAGCGAAAACGTCGCGCTAAAGACGACCATGCCCAGGATCGGATAGGACCACGAGCCTGCCGTCGTAGCGGCGAGCAGCCCCCCCACGAAAGGCGCGGTGCAAGAGAAAGACACCAGCGTGAGCGTGAGCCCCATGAACAACACGCCGAGGTAGCCACTCCGTTCGTTGCTCTGCCGGTTGAAATAATTGAGCAAGCCCGACGGCAACCGCAACTCGAACAGCCCCAGCAAGGATAGAGCAAAGATGACAAATACGACGCCGATGAACAGGTTGACCCACGGATTCGCCGCAAAGGACTGCGCCCCTGCCGCCCCGACGAGCACCGCCATCAACACGCCCAGCCCGGTAAAAGTGACGATGATCGCAAGCCCGTAGACCAGCGCCATGCGCATCGCCTCACTGCGGTCTTCGCTGTGTTTGGTGAAATAGGAAACCGTTAAGGGAATCATCGGGAAGACACACGGCGTCAGGAGCGCCGCCAATCCTGCTCCCATAGCCAGCAGTAGAAATGCCCACAGCCCCCCTGAGCGCGCCGTTCCGAAGTCATCAGAAGCCGTGCTGAGAGCTGATGCCGCCGCCGCTTCCTCAGCCTCTGCACCGGTCGCGTCTGGCGCGGTTGCCGCAGCCGAATCGGACGGAGAAAGTAGTTCGTTGGTAGAAAAAAGAGGAGCCACACGCGAGGTGTCAGCCCCTTCCAGATGCGCGGGCTCGGACGGCTCCGGTTGCGGCGGGACGACGGTGGCTTCATCGACTACTTCGGCTGCCCCTTCTACCTCAACGCTCGTCGTAAACGAAACACGGGTGGGCGGCAAACAAAGCCGGTCGTTGCAGATCATGAAATGAATGGTGCCGCCAACCGCATGGGAGCCCGGCGCTGCCTCCTCCGCCACAGTAAAATCGCCCCACACCTCCGCCCGATTCTCGAAATAGCTGACGTCTTTCTTAAAGTTGGGGTCGTACCCTCTCTTCGGATCAATCTGCTGGATTTCTCCTTTCGGAATCAAGCCTACTAGGGAATCTTCAAAGACGACCTTCACGCCCCGGCTCGGCGGTGGTGAGTCGATGGCATACATCTTCCAGCCGGGACCAATGGTTGCCTGCAGCACGACGCTCACTGTCTCCCCTACGGCGGCAGAAGTAGGCTCTGCATGGGCTTGCCACTGCACGTAATCCGTGGCAGGACCAATGTTCTGGGCCTGTACCTCCAATCCGGCAGCGAGGCTGATCCAGATTACGGAGAGTACGACCGAGCAGGTGCGCAGCATAGATATACAAGAGGGCATATTGGTAAGGAACTCCCGGTTAGGATGCATGATGCGGGCGCATCGTTACACGGCAAGTAATCAAACAAAAAACGGGGTATCCGCAGGCTCAGACCCTAACGAATACCCCGTTCTAAATGTTGCGGCGATGGACCGGCTAGGCTTCTTCGGTCGCTTCCGCTTCGGTGTCGGCTGCGTCACTGGTGTCAGCGGCTTCGCCTCCTTCTGGCACGACGCGCACCTTGAGTTGTGCGGTGACATCGGAGTGCAGCTTCACGTTGGCCGTGTACACACCAATCATGCGAATATCTTCCAGCAACTCAATGTTGCGACGGTCGATGTTGTAGCCTTGCAGCGCCAGCTTCACAGCTACCTGCTGCGAGGTGACGGTACCGAAGATGCGATTCTCTTCGCCCACCTTTGCTTCGACGACCACTTCGCCCTGTTCGATCTGCTGCTTGAGGGCTTCGGCGTCGTCTTTGGCCTGGGCACGTTTGCGGGCCTGCTGGCGCATCTCTTCGTGGCGCGCCTTGACCGCGCCTTTCGTGGCGATCAACGCCTGCCCTTTCGGAATCAGGTAGTTGCGCCCGTAGCCCGGCTTCACCGTGACAATCTCGCCTTCTTCGCCGAGGTTATCGACGTCTTGAAGTAGAATAACTTTCATGGGTCTTTCCTTATTTGCAATGCGATGGGTCCGGGCCAGCGAGGAGCGCTCGCCGCTACCCAGACGCGAGGACACCGGCGTGCTTACCGGACCGAGTCGGCCACAAACGGCAGCAGGGCTAGATAGCGGGCGCGCTTGGTGGCACGGGTCAGTTGCCGCTGCAACTTGGCCGACGTGTTGGTCACGCGGCGCGGCAGCAGCTTGCCTTGCTCGTTGATGTAGCGCTCCAGAAACTCGGTGTCCTTGTAATCGACGTAATTGATTTCTTTCTCGTTAGCCATGATGGGTCTCCTGGTTTAGATATCTTTGGAAATGCGGTGGGCTGCTTATTCGGCGTCTGCCGTAGCAGCGGCTGCTTTCTGCTTGCGCTGCTCGTAGTGCCGGATCATGTTCTTGTCCATGCGCAGCGTCAGATACCGCAGGAGGTTGTCGTCGATCTCCATGGCGCGCTCCAGGCGGGCAATCAGTTCGCCGGGCGCTTCGAAATACAGGTTAACGTAATAACCATTGCGCTTTTTCTTGATGGGATACGCGAGGCGGCGCGAGCCCCACTCGTCGATGTCCTTAACGGAGCCGCCGTTGTCTTCGATGTACTTATTGACCCGGCTCACCATGTCTTTGATGTTGTCCTCGCTGAGGACCGGATTAATAATGTACGTCAGTTCGTACATGTTCATAGTGGATAGCCTCCCTGTGGAATGACTGGTTAAGAAGTCTCGTCATGCCCCTGCTGAGACGGTTACAGGTTGGCAAGTTGCAGGGTACAGGTTCTAAAAACCTGCCAACCTATAACCTGATAACCTACAACCATACATGCAGGAGCAGGGATGAAACAGCTTGATAATATACGCCTTCGGAACATTATGGACGAAAGGAAGGCGTGAAATGCCTGCGAATTGGCGCACGTTCAATAGGAAAGGCTACTCTTCAAACACGCCACGCAATGTAGCTATTAACTGATCCCCCATCAATTTCTCTCCTACAGCTAGAATGACTCCGTCGAGGTCGATGAGCACGCGGTGGGGCAGGCGCATCACTTCGAAACCAACAGCAACGCGGCTGTTGAAGCCATCCTCGCCTTGCAACGTAATCCAGGGAGTGTTGTCGGTAGAGTCGGCAGGTGAGGTTGGCATGTCCAGGGAGACCTGGACGATCTGCAAATCCTGCTCGCTGTAGCGTTCGGCCACCTCGCGCAGTTGTGCCAGATCGGCCTGACACGTCCCGCACTCACTCTTCGTAAAGTCAAGCAACGCTACTTTGCCTTTCAAAGAATCTGCGCTAAACCGCTGGTACATACTCCATGACATCAGATCGGGCATCCGCCGCCCCGGCACCACGTTGCGTTCTTCCTCCTGCGGAAACGTATCAAACCGGCTCCGGTCCCCCGTCATGTCCTTATAACGCGCAATGTACTCAGCCACGCGATCGGTTAACCCCTCTCTGGCATAGAATTCCTGGTACACATTCAGCAGGGTAACCTCCCGCACCGAGAGCATGGGATGCTCGGCGATGACGGTTTCGAGATAAGGCAGGACCTCTGGAGCATCGTTGGTCAGATCAAACAACGATGCCAGCAATACCGGTTGCAGTCCCCACAGCAGTGAGGTTGGCGCTATGGATGCGAGGGCTTCCTGCACATACTTCTGCTTCACGGGTGGTCCCTCCAATCGCCCACCGAACACCATGCGATACCGGCTGCCCCACCATTGAACGGGCACGACGGCTCCCCGGCTCAGATACTCGTACAGAAGCACCTTGCGCTCGAACCTCGCTTCGGCCTGGTCGATAGCCACTTCAAGCGCCAGCATCTCCTGCCGCATCACGTTTTTGCGATCTCGCTCCTTGGCGGTCTCTTCCTCTTCCTCCCTCTGGCCCATGCGCATCATCGCCATGCTGGTATAGGGCGAGGATTGCTCCAGACGTTCAAGCATGGCCCAGATGGCAGCGGCGTGCGGGTTTGCATCGCCAAACGTGGCTATGGCGTCCGGCGGCTCCACTGTATCCAATTGCTTCGGTCGCAGCGCGACGGTGGTACTGTCACCTGGACTGGCGAGTAGCGCCAGGTACTCTCCATTGCCTCGATAGCGAAAGGTGCTGGCACTGAGGTCGGCCATGACAAGCCTCGCATAGTGCTGGCTTGTGGCTCCTTCCAGGTAATAGGCCAGCGTATCGTCGGGTGTAGGAACGACGGCGGCATAGGAGCCATCGGCCTGCTCTGTCAGCGTCAGGCCCTCCTCGTAAGAAAACTGCTGGTGTGCGGTCAGGACCCGCGTGTAGGACTGATCCGGGTCCATCCAGTCGCGCTGCAACTGCACATCAAGTGTGAGAGGAGTTGTATCATCCACCCAAACGACCACACTAAACTCCCCATGAAGCGGCCCCATGAAGCGCAACCTGTACAGCCCTTCGCTGCCAAGCGTGAGATCATAGTGTCCCTCCTGGGCCGCTACCATCTGCACAGGCATAAACCGCCCGCCGCCGTACGGAGCCACTTCGACATGGGCGACCGGCATCTGTTCACCCTCCGCATCAGCAATGGTCCCCGAGACGGAGGTTTGTCCCCAGGCCAAGGGTGCCCAGCACGACAGCAGCAAAAATAGTTGGAACCCTCGCATCTCGCTCTCCAAATATTATTGAGATAGTATGTTGGTAGAAAGATGAAAAATTGCGACGAAAATAGCCAGTAGGGTGTACCACTCGGCAGGTCAGAATGAAATGCCTCGCCCTTCGCCAAGCCAAAACTGAAGCGGGCAGCAATACCAATTGCCTCTTTCTCCGAAGGGAAAACGGACGATGCTGAAATTAAACTACCGCTGACGATACCTCGACAGGTTGATCATGAGCGGGGTCGCCGATGTATTTCCGGGTTGTCAGTGCCAACCCAATCAAACCCGTGAGGATGATCAACACTGAAATAACCTCGGCCTGCGTGACGGTCATCCCCAGGAAAAAGAACTCGTTATTGACGCGGATCTGCTCAATAAGAAAGCGCTCGATGCCATTGAAAACCAGATACAACGAAAAGAGCCAGCCGCTTTTGAACGGATGCTTGCGTACAGCCCACAGCACGCCAAACAGGACCGCCGCCATCGCAAACTCATACAGCATGGTGGGGAAAACGCCATCCGCTCCTGCACATACATCGCCCTGGCCCACATTGTACTGGATGACGTCAATGGGTTGCTCGCCGGGCCCAATGATGTTACGCGGGAAGGTCTCGGTCCATAGCCATGTGGGTAACCAATTGGGCTTATTCTCAAGATGGGAGCAAATACCCCAGTCACCATCGCCAGCCAGATAGCAGCCAATGCGACCGATTCCATACGCAATCATGAGACTCGGCGCGACGGCATCTGCAAAGGCAAGCAAAGAGACTTCCTTCTTCCGCAGATAGTACGCGATGGCAAGTCCCGCCGTGATCAGCCCTCCGTAAAAAGTCAGCCCCCCCGTCGAGAAGATCATACCGAGCGGATCGCTAGAAAACTGGTCGAGGTTTTCGAGGATATGGAACAGCTTCGATCCAATGATGCCAGCGACCACGGCAATGATGGTCACCGTATTAAGCAACGCCGCTGGGCTGGCCTGCTGGGTGGCACGGCGCTTTTTCTTGCTGTTCTTGGCGTCCGGCACCGGCACCGTGACACTTCCCACTCGCCCCACCCGGTAGAGCCGATTCAACTCCTGGCGCAGCAACCAGGCTGCCACCAGAAACGCCACGGCCAGCATGGCCCCAAACGAATAGATCGGGAGCGGCAGGCTAAAGCCGAAAAGATCCTGAAAGATATCGCTGAGTCGAGGGTACATAGATGGAGTTCAGGAAATAGAAAATGGAGAGAGGAAATGCGAGCAGGCCTGCAAGAGCTATCGCGCTGTCCCTTTCTTACCACCCGCTTTCCTGGCTTCAAAGGGACATAGAGAGGGTTGGACGTACGCACCCAAATCGGGTTTCCGCGGGCAATCAGTCCGCGAGGTCACGCAAATGCGCCACGAGCTTGTCGAAGGCCACTTCGGTTTGCTCACCGGTCTCCATGTGTTTGATCTGGGCTTTCCGGGCGGTGAGTTCGTCTTTGCCCACAATGAGCGTGTGGCGGGCGTCCTGGCGGTTGGCTTCGCGCATCTGGGCTTTCATAGATCGTCCTTTCAGATCAATACCCACGCGCAGCCCTTCGCTCCGTAGCCGTTGCGCTTCGCTGAAGACCCACCGCATCGCCTCATCGCCGAGTGCCACGAGAAAAACATCCAGCGGCGGCGCGGTGGGCAAGGCCGCCTGTTGCGCTTCGAGGGCCAGAAACAACCGCTCCATCCCCGCTGCAAAGCCAATGGCGGGCACCGGTCGCTTGCTACCAACCTCCATCGCCAGCAAATCGTAGCGCCCCCCTCCTGCTAGCGCACTCTGGGCGCCAAGGTTGTCGCTTTCCAACTCGAAGGCGGTGCGCGTGTAATAGTCCAATCCCCGCACGAGAAAGGGATCCTCCTCGAAGTTAACACCCAGGTCGCCCAGCAGCATCTGGACCTCTGCGTAATGCGCACGGCTCTCGTCGTCGATGTAGTCGATGAGCAGCGGCGCGTCATCGAGAAGGCGGCGCTCCTTTTCGTTTTTGGTGTCGAGGATACGCAGGGGATTCTTTTCCAATCGCTGGCGGCTCGTCTCCGAAAGTTCGTCGCGGTACTGCCCCAGGTACTCCTGCAACGCTTTTTTGTAACGCGGTCGGCTTTCCTCATCGCCCAGCGTGTTGATGCGCAGGCGCATGTCTTCAATCCCAAAGGCCCGGTAGACTGCCATCATCAGCGCGATGATTTCAGCATCGGCGCGGGGTTCTTCGCTGCCGATGATCTCGCCACCAAACTGATGAAACTGGCGGTACCGGC
>DATGCC010000009.1:0-6918 GCA_035312345.1 Rhodothermales bacterium | reverse complement strand
GTTGCGTTGAGCACCGTCTCTAGCGAGTCAATGCCAAGGAGTGGACCCGCATCGAGTTGGCGCGTGAGGAGGTCGAGTTGGTATGTGGGTGTCTGTTGCCGCAAATCCAAGACACCATCGGCGATGAGGCGACCGCCATCTTGGTGCATCTCTCCCTGCACTTGAAGTTGCTGGGACGCCATCCGACCATCCACATGAAGGGAGTCGAGGCGGCGGCCCGCCAGGGTGGAGGGGTTCAGGTCAGCCTGTAATACGGCATCGAGGCTGTCGAGCACGAGGCTGCGTCCTGCAAGGTGTATATGACCATTGAGGTTGCTGGCGAGGCGGTCGTCCTGAAGCAGAAAGCCCAGGTCGAGCGAGTCGGTGCGGAGGTCGAGATCATAGCGTGCCGTCGCCTGATCGCGCCAGGCTAGCAATACCGTGCCCTTCACACTGCCAGGGCGGGCATGCAGGTTGACGTTGGCTTTGGTCCGCAGGCGCAAGGGAGTACCCTCGTGGCCTGGAATGATGCTGCCCGCCGCGTCGGCATCGAAGGCAACGAGGCCGAGGTGGCTGAGGTCGGGCAAGGTCACCTCGGGCAGAAGCGAGCGGACATCCTGGGTGGCGATGCGGCTGTCGCTAAAAGCAGCGTCGAAAGTGAGCGAATCAGGCCCAATAGAGAAGGTGCCACTGGTTTCCAGACGCGAGCCGCCATGCAGCAGCGTCAGGTTTTCGGCTTCGAGGTCGGACAGCAGGCCAGCAACACGGCCTGAAAAGGTGAGCAGATCCGCCAGGGGATAGCGGGGGATGAGGCGGCGCACGGCGTCGTTGTCGACGCGGCCCTGTTGCACATCGGCGTCGAGGCGAAGTGAATCGGGACGATTCAGGTTGTACAGCGCGAGGTTCATGTGCAGGTCGGTGTCGCCACCTTCCAGCACAAATTCATTAAGGAACAGGCTCTGTCCTTCGCGCAGAAACTGGCCTTGCAATTTATCAATCATCCAATTCGCATCAGGCAGGGAGGCAGAAAAATCCAGCACATCGATAAGTTTGGTCGCACGACCCCATTCTACCGTGGCCTGTGCCTGCACGTCTTCGAGCGTGGACTCATCAAAATCGAACAGCCAGCCCTGCTCAACAAGTGTAGGAACGGCTTCATCGTGGCTGGCCTGAACCATCCCATCCACCATCGTAAGATCGGCGGAATCGTAGCTCCAGGCCGAGACGCCGCCCGGCGGACCCGCCCGGCGCTTGCGGAAGACCCCCGCCACGTTCCACGTACTGTCTGCCGCGTAATGCAGCGTGATCTGGGGACGAATCAGCTTCAGGGAGCGGACGGACAGGCGTTGCTGGAACAGCGAACTCCATCGCGGGTGTGCCACCACCGAGTCGATTTCCACGACCACTCGACCGTTGGGATCGTAGAGGCGCACCTGGCTGGCAAAGAGATCCTGTGCCAGATTGCCCGTCAACTTGCCGATCTCCAGGCGGCCTTCATAGGTGTCCGCAAACTGACGCTCGATCTGATAGCGCAGGCTGTCGCGACCTACCTGCGTCCGCGTCAGCGCAAAGAAGAGCATCACCCCCACGAGGAGCACGATGGCTGCAATCCTCAGGGTGTGGCGCGGAATATGGAGCAGGCGACGCGGCACCGAAAGTGAGTCAATAGCACGGGGGAACGAGGGGCACGGCCCGCTCCAATAAGAAATAGACCGAGCCTATGCAAGCAGGAAACCCTGAAGCAGGGTGGATGTGCCCATTTTGTATGCGAAACCTGTCTATATTCGCAGCAAATCCCTCGCTTTAAAGCCGACGTTGACAGAACTTAGCCTGCTCAACCTGTGCTTCCTCGGCCCAAACGTGTCATCTATCGTGACTGATCAGACCAATCCTGCTCCTCGTGTTCTGCCGATTCTGTTCCTCGGCGTGTTGATGGCAGCGCTCGACATTGCTATTGTGGGGCCTGCTTTGCCCGCTATTCGAGAGACCTTCGGCGTCGATGAGCGCAGCATCGCGTGGGTGTTCAACACGTTTGTGCTGTTCAATCTCGTTGGCCTTGGGCTGATGGCGAAGCTCTCCGATGTATTGGGACGGCGCTTGGTGTATACGGTCGATGTGTTGCTTTTCGGGGCAGGCTCGCTGGTGGTGGCGTTGTCGCCTTCGTTCACTGTTTTGCTGGTGGGGCGGGCCATGCAGGGCATTGCCGCCTCGGGCATTTTTCCTGTCGCCAGCGCGGTCATCGGCGACACCTTTGCCCCGGAGCGGCGGGGGCGGATGCTGGGCGTACTTGGCTCGGTTTATGGCGTGGCCTTCATCATCGGGCCTATGATAGGCGGCATTTTGCTACAATTTGGATGGACTTGGCTCTTCTTGATTAACATTCCTTTAGCATTGGTGATAGCCTTGGTTGGCTACCGAAGGCTTCCTGCGATACGTCGTCCTGGATCACAGCAGCTTGATTGGAGTGGGATTGGCCTTTTGAGCATCATGCTTGGGGCGTTGGCTTATGGCATCAATCAGATTGATACGACAGCTTTTGTTGAGAGCATGACCTCACGGGCAGTGTGGCCGTTTCTGTTGATCTCACTATTTTTATTACCTGTTTTCATCTGGAACGAACGCCGTGCTGCCGATCCGCTGGTGCGCCTGAGCCTATTTCAGAACCGGCAGGTAGTGCTGGCAGCGTTGATGGCAGGTGGAGCAGGCATGACGGAAGCGGCTTTTATTTTTTTTACGGCGCTAGCGATAGCTGCCTTTGGTGTAAGCACATCAACAGCATCATTCATGTTGTTGCCACTCGTTTTTGCCGTTGCTATTGGTTCTCCGCTAGCTGGATATATTCTAGATCGAGTTGGCTCACGTGCCATTGTTTTAGTAGGAGCAGCTTGCTTGACTATCGGACTTGCTATCATTGGATTGTTTCCAGCCTTGAAGTTCGCTTTTTATGGCGGCAGCATTATTATTGGATTTGGCCTTGCTGCCCTGCTTGGATCGGCCCTCAGCTACATTTTGCTGAATGAAGCACGTGCTGAAGAGCGAACAGTGGCACAGGGCATTAGTACCCTGGCTATTGGCGTCGGACAGTTGATGGGCGGGGCGCTCATCGGTGCCGTTGCCGCCTCGGGCGAGGGAGCCGTCGCAGGCTACGCTGGGGCTTTCCTGACCATTGCCGCCATTGCCCTTGTCCTGACCCTGCTCGCCCTCGGCCTCAAAAAGCGAGCCTCTGAGCTACAGCATGGAGGCTAGGAAGATGATGCGCTCATTTTAGCGCGAGTTGACCCCAGCCGGCCCATAGCATGGCCTGCATATACAAGCGCAGCAGCAAGGATAATTCTTGTAGCTATCATCCACCACGGTGTGATCGTTTCCGTAAATATTCCTGCAATGGTATAGGCCACCAGAACGCCAAGTGCCAGTGCAAGGCCGGAGGAGGAACGAACCTTTGCGGCTGCAAGGCCAGCCAGAAAGAGCAAAGCGACAAGGATCAATATGACCAAAAGATCCGGTACCTGAGCGGCTTGCATGTGGGTTGGAATCCAGACAAAGGGAAAATACAGAACCAGTCCGATGAGGAAACTGACCGAGAAGGCAGCGTATTTTTGACGGGTCATAGGAATCTCTTTCGATCAAATGCCAGCTTGAGGGAAATATCGGTTTTTCGTGTGGTCGGCTTTAACAAAGGGCAGCTACCCTTTTCCGATGCTCATTGCTTATGTTGGCACCTCGCATCGCTCATTCATCGCTATTCAGAACGATCCATGGCAACCCTGGACATTGCAGAAGTTGGCACCTACAACGTAAAAGACGGGCAGCGGCTTGTGCTCGCTATCGAAGGCTGCGGCGTAGACATCGGACATCGGTGCGGCGGTCATGCACGTTGCACCACCTGCCGCGTCCGCTTCATCAGCGGCGAGCCGGACACGATGACCCGCGCCGAATATGAGAAGCTGGAAGATCGGGGACTACTCGGCGAGGTGCGCCTATCCTGTCAGATCCTCACCGACGGAGCCATGACCGTCGAGCCGCGGATACGCGTACAGGACATGGGCTGGGACGATCCTGGACCTGAGCCAGAGGCTTCCATCACGCCGGAGCCGGACTGGCTGATGCGAGATGAACTGGATCAAGCTTGAGTGCTCAACATGAATCTTCATTTCACTGATGACACCATCATGATCCGACCTTACCGGGCCTCGGATGTAGAGGGGTTGTATGAAGCGGTACAGGCTTCATTGGAACTGGTAAGGGATTGGTTGCCATGGTGTGATGATGGCTAAACCCGTGACGATCTTGCCGCGTGGATCGCCATGCACGACGACCTGCGGGCCGAACGCAAGGCGTTTCCTTTTGCACTTTGCCGTGCCGAGGATGATGCCTTTCTCGGCGGCGGTGGGTTGAACAGTCTGCACCTAACGCATGGATTCGCCAACCTCGGCTACTGGGTGCGGACGGATAACACGTCGCGAGGCACCGCGACCCGTGCCACCCGGCTTATCGCTCGCTTTGGCTTTGAAGTCTTGGGGCTGGCTCGTCTGGAGATTGTTGTGGCGGTAGAAAACAGGGCCAGCCAGCGCGTAGCTGAAAAGGTCGGCGCCACCCACGAGGGGGTTCTGCGCAACCGCCTGGCGCATGGCACGGGCTTCACAGATGCCGTTATGTTTTCGCTTATCCCGCAGGATATCGGTTTGCCTGTTGCCACGCGTGAAGTGCCACCACCGAGTCGCTATCCGCCTTTTTGAAATGTAGCCAGAAAGCGTAATCCAAACACAGAGCAGCGGGAGCAGCACCCATCACCCCATTGTGCCGCCCCCGCTTTTCTAATGGCCTAGTGCTTGCCAAACAATTGCACCGTAGCACGTTTCCCCCGCACGCGAGAGGTATTGTACCAGAAGACGACCTTGCGGATGACGCGGTTGTTGCCGTTCAGGTCAATCACCCGCGTCTCACCACCCGCTGGAATTTTGCTGCGGAGCTTGATATCCTGAACATCGCCGTTGGCATAGTGGACTTTTACGTCGCGGACCGTCACCTGCCGGTCGCGCACGCGGAGCTTGATGCTTTTGAAGGTGCCATCGCGGACCGTCACGGCGATCTCGTCGCGGTCCACGGCGTGGTTCACTTTGCGGCTGCCGAGGAAGTCCCAGTCGCCCGACAGGGGTTGGGAGCCGCTACAGGCGAGGGTCAGGGTAGCGAATAAGACGAGCAGCAGGCTGGTTCCAGATCGGTATAGCATCGGTATTCTCCAGGTTGGTTTCGTAACTATCGGATGCACCGCCACAGAAAAAGGCGTTGCGTTGACTAGATACGCACCAGTTGTTGCCTGCCTGGATCAATCCTGTGGCGATTCTGTCACAGCCTTCCGGCGTTTTGATAGCAAGAATGATCGTTTCTGAGAACTAGATTTCAATAGTTCGTGTCAGGATACGTGCGTGGTGTTGCGTAGTACGTGTTGCGTGTTGAAGGTGTGGATACGCAACACGCAGCACGCAACAGAAAACCAGCGATACGGACATCACCATTTGGAATCGGTATTAAAACTGACCACTGACAACTCTCTAAAACAAATCATCCATCTGCTGCTGCGTCTCGCCGAAGTCGTCGGAGAGGGTGAGGTTGCCGTTTTGTCGCATGGCTTTGTAGAAGTCTTCGTCGTAGGTGCGGGTTCGGACGACGATAGGCATGGGCACGGCATGGCCGAGGACGAGCGCCTGCTGCTTGGAATCGAGTGAGGCGAGCACTTTGCGCAGGGCCGAGGCATCGCTGGTGCCGACGAGCGCCGCGCCGATGTCTTTCTCGTCGTTGAGTTGAGCGACGATCTTGGTGCCGATCTGGCTCAGCACTTCCTCGTCGATGGCGCTGGGCCGCTGGTCTACGACGAGCAGCGAGACGAAATACTTGCGCATCTCGCGGGCGATCTTGCCGAACGGCGTCTCGTGCGCGATGCTCGGCGTCAGAAATTTATGTGCCTCTTCGATGGTGATGATGAGGTGGGGCGGACGGTCGGCTTCGTTCTGCGATTGCTGGTAGCGGAGCGCTTTCTCTTCGTACCGATCCCGGATGCGGCGCGTGATGACGTTGGCGACCAGCAGGTACACTTTCAGATCGTCGTACCGCCCAAATTCAAGCACGATGGATTTGCCCTGGTCGATGTTTTCCAGCAGGTCGTCGATCACATCCGTTTTGCCCTGCGACGGCTCCGTCTTGAAAAAGTCGAACCGGGCGAATTGCAACAGCTTTCTTCGCAGCGCGCCGATGGAGCCAGGGTGCGCCCCCACTTCTTCCGCCAATGCTTCTAACTCGGCTCCTTCCGCTCCGAGCAGGCGACGCAGCCAGTCTTTGTGAAACTTGTTTTTCAGCAGGAAACTGCTCTCCGCTGCCGTCGCGTTGAGGTTGAGTGTGTCGCGGAGGGGGAGGATGTCTTCGGGTTCGATCTGGTCGGCGTAGAGGAAGACGGGCTGGTCGGGGTTGACGCCTGAGCGCTGGCGCGTGGACTTCGGATCAAGCGAGAAGATGCTGACTTTGCCGGGAAACAGGTCGCGCAGGCCTTTGACGAATGCCGGGCCGGAGCCTTCCTGTCGCGCCCCGAGGCCGTACTCCGAGTGCATGTCGAAGATCAGGTTGACGGCCTTGCCGGTTTTGATGGTGCCGGAGAGCAGCAGCCGCGTCAGGAACGTTTTGCCCGTGCCCGTCTTGCCGAAGACGGCGTTGGAGCGCTCCACGAGCCGGTCCAGGTTGATGCAGACGGGGATGTTGTCCATCCCCAGCGGCTCGCCGATGTTGAAGAACGTGTTGCCGTCCTCCTGTGCCTCGTGCCCGAAGACGCGGGCTACATCGTCCTCCGTGGCGCGGGCCACATCTGAGAAGTGGGACGGGACCGTCTTGACCGAGCGGGGCGCTTCCTCCGAAAGTTCCTGATGCTGGCGGTTGCCCATCATCAGC
>DATGCC010000008.1:0-4835 GCA_035312345.1 Rhodothermales bacterium | reverse complement strand
TCGTGAACGTCCGAATGACCCAGAGAATTTCATTCTGGAGTGAGGTTCTTTGAGAATGGGCTTTGAGTCGGCTTTAGCCGAAATCCCAACTTTCAGTTGCTATCAAACCTATGGACTTCAAGTCCATAATCGTTCAGTTCGATTACTGCTTTCTCTGGCTTTAGCAAAAAGTCTGTTCTTGCAGAGCCTCCAGCATATGAAGGTGTCCATTCCTCACTTCTAATATCGGCAAAGTCCAGGCAGAGGAGCGCGCGCAGAAGGTCTTGAACGTCGTATTCGTCAGTAATTTCAATGGTTGGCCTATTGGAATGTCTAGATAGAAGATGTCGTGCCACTCTGTGGAAATTGGAGAATAACATCTCTAGCCTGTGAAGGTAGTCCTGTTCAGGCTGAATCATTGAATTTTGAGAATGATCTTCAGGTAATGCGAGCCAGTCGGAGCGTACGCCACGGAGAATTCCTTCCAAGTGGTCAGCGACGTTTTGTTGAATATGAGATGCAAGCATTTGTCCAGAGTTGAACTTCCGGAGTGCATAGTTCTTCTCTCGAATATGACTGGTACCCTTTAAAGCTCGACGATCAATACATGCCGATAGCAAGCTTTGAATCTCTGCGAAAACGCTGCCTGACCAACGTGATTTGCGGAGATGATGTACATCGTGTAACACACAGTCGATGTCTTTTATGACAGTATCACGGTCCATGATGGGAAATGAGTCCTAACTAAAACCATTGATGATCCCAACTGGATAAAATACAAGCCGTCAGTTCGACCCCGTCTGCATCTGTTCTGCTGGACCGTCTTCCCAGTTCTGAACGCTGGAAATGTTGGGCACACCCCAGTTCTCGCCGTTCCAGCCATTGAAGCCGGTCATGCGGAACGTCCAGAAGCCGGTGGACATGTCACTGACGACGATCAAACCGTCTTCGTTGCGTACATCAATGCCGAACGCGCCGTTGAACATCGGATAACGATCCGTGTTGGGCGGGCCGAGGTAGGTGTCATAGTACGCGACCGTCACCGGGTCTTTCGGGTCCATCAGGCTGAAAATCTGTAGACCGTCGAGGTAGCCGGAGACGAAGACGTAGGGCCAGCGGATCTCATGGTTGTGGACGAGGTGCTTCCAGTCCGCCGTCCACGCCGAGATGGGATTGCGGATGTTCGAGACTTCGCCGTCGAGGGCGGGCTTGAGGTCGAAGATGCGGAGCGGGGCGTACTGGTATTCCGTCTCGGCGACCACATAGCGCCCGTCGGGGCTGGGCGTAAACGTGTGCCCGTAGCGCACACCGCTGATGCCGTTGAGGGTGACGAGCAGTTCGGGGTTGGCAAGGTCGGTGATATTATACACATAATAGCCATCGGTACCGCCGCCGTAGAAGCGGTCCTGTCCGCTGTCCGGGTGGTAGCCCGCGTAGAAGTCGTGGTAGCCGCGCCGTCCGCCGTCGGTCTCGTCGCCCACCGGGATCTGCGCGATGCGGGCATTGTCCACGTCGCCTTCCACCACCATGCCGAGGTCGTACACATTTGCGAATGGCCCCCGCACCGTCGAGATCAGCAGCACGCGCCCGTTCGAGTGCTTGTAGACAAAGATGTTATGGAAGCCACCCGGCAGGTCAGGTTCACGGATCCGCGCCACTTCTTTCACCGTCGAGGGATCCGGCAGGCCCGTCACATCCAGCACTACCGCGCCGAGGTCGTTGTCCGGTCCGCCTTGCCCGAATTGCAGCGACTGCACGACGTAATAGCGACCGTCCCACTTGAAATACTTCACGTCCATCCCGCCCGTACGCAGGTGCAGATCCTGGTCCTCAATGCGCCAGCGGTACAGCACCTTCGGATTGGCCGGGTCCGCGATGCTGATGATGTCGGTGCCCTTCGGTCCTTCATCGCCATAGACCATGCGTGAGACGTAGGCATAGGGCCGCGAAAGCTCCTGCTCCACATCCATGTCTGCCACACTGAGGCGCGGGCCGAGCGGGATGTGACCGATGACTTCAATGTTGTCGGTGCCGGGCTTCTCCGGCGTCCATTGCGCCGAGGCTGTCGGGATGGTGATGAGGGCGAGGAGCAGAATGAGGGCGGTGGGGAATCGAGCGTTCATGCGCGTGGGGAGGAGGTTGGGGTAAGAGAGGATGAGTCTAGGAGCCTATGAGTCTAAGCGTCTTAGTCTCGTAGGCGCCTAGATTCCTAGACTCAGTTAGAGCCGGACTGCATGATCTGAATCGGTGCGTGGTCCCAGTTCTGGGCGCTGGAGATGTCGGGCACGCCCCAGTCTCTGCCGTTCCAGCCGCTGAAGCCATCCATGCGGAACGTCCAGAAGCCGGTGGTCATGTCGCTTACGACGATCAGCCCGTCTTCATTGCGCACATCAATACCAAACGCGCCGTTGAACTGCGAGTAGCGATCGGTGTTGGGCGGGCCGAGGTAGGTGTCATAATACGCGATGGTCACTGGATCGTGCGGGTCCATCAAGCTGAAGACCTGGAGGCCGTCGAGGTAGCCAGAGACAAAGACATAGGGCCAGCGTACCTCGTGGTTGTGGCTCAGGTGTTTCCAATCGGCGGTCCAGGCCGAGATGGGGTTCGAGATATTGCTCGTTTCACCGTCGAGCGCGGGCTTGAGGTCGAAGATGCGCAGGGGGGAATACTGAATCTCGGTCTCGCCGATGGCATAGCGTCCGTCTGGACTGGGCGTGAACGTGTGGCCCCACGTCAGCGCCGGGATGCCGGTGAGCGTAACGACAATCTCCGGGTTTTCGACATCGGTGACGTTGTAAACGTAGTAGCCACCGCCACCGCCGCCATAGAAGCGATCCTGGTTGGTGTCCGGGTGGAAGCCCACGTAAAAGTCGTGGTAGCCGGTGTAATCTGGACGGCCCGGAATGTCCGACGGGATGGGCACTTCGCCGACGAGGGCGTCATCCACGTTGCCTTCCACCACCATGCCGAGGTCGTAGATGTGGGCGGTGGGGCCGTTGGTTGTGGTAAAGAGTAGCACGCGCCCGGTGGTGTGTTTGTAGATAAAGATGTTGTGGAAGCCACCCGGCACCTCGGGCGCCCGGATGCGCGCCACCTCTTTCACCGTTGAGGGATCTGGCAGTCCCGTCACATCCAGCACCACCGCGCCGACGTCCTGGTCGGGGCCACCGAAGAATTGCAGCGACTGGACGACGTAGTATCGGTCTTCCCATTTGAAGTGCTTTGCGTCCATCCCGCCCAGCGGCAGGTGCAGGTCTTCATTGTCGATGCGCCACTCGTAAATCACTTCGGGGTGCGCCGGGTCTTCGATGCTGATGATGTCCATGCCTTTCGGGCCGGCATCGCCGTAGACCATGCGACCCACGTAGGCGTAGGGGCGCGAGAGTTCTTGTTCTACGTCCAGGTCCGAGACGCTGAGGCGTGGGCCGAGCGGGATGTGGCCGAGCACTTCGATGTTGTCGCTGCCAGGCTTTTCCGGCGTCCATTGTGCTGCTGACGGAGTGATAAAGGCAAAGGCGCACACGACCGTTAGCGACCAGGTCAGAAGGTTAGTAAGCTTGCTCATCAAGTTGATCTCTTTATCAGGTTGCGTTGTGTCAGGGAAAGAGTCTAAAAATCTAGGAGGCTATGAGTCTAAGAAAATGCTCGGGTGCACGCATCTTAGTCTCGTAGACTCTCAGGCTCCTAGACTCATTCTTTCACCGGTCCGTTATCCCAATCTTGCGCACTGGAGATGTTCGGGACGCCATAGTCTTCGCCATTCCAGCCCTCAAAGCCGTCCATCTTGAAGACCCAGAAGCCAGTGGTCATGTCACTTACGACGATCAGCCCGTCGCCGTTGCGCACGTCCACGCCCCAGGCTCCGTTGTAGATGCCCCAGGTATAGGGGCTCCCGACGCGGCGTGCAGCACGGCTGTTGTGCGGGCCGTCGTACGTGTCGTAGTAGGCTATCGTATAGGGATTGGCGGGATCCTCCATATTGACGACCGAAAGCCCCGTCTCGTAGCCTGCCACAAATAGGTAGGGCCAGCGCACTTCGTGGTTGTGGGCCAGCGCTTTCCAATCGGCATGCCACGCCCCGATAGCTTTGTCGATATTTTTGACCTCGCCGTCCAGCGCGGGCTTCATGTCAAAGAAGCGCAGGGGCTGGTACTGAAACTCCGTCTCGCCGACGGCATAGCGCCCGTCCGGGCTGGGCGTGAACGTGTGGCCCCACGAAACCCCCGGCACATCCAGGATGGTGAGCAGCAACTCGGGGCTTTGCAGGTCCGTGATGTTGTAAACGTAGTAGCCGCTGCCGCCCCCGCCGTAAAACCGATCCTGCCCCGTTTCGGGATGGTAGCCCACGTAGAAATCGTGGTAGCCTTTCGACCACATGTTGTCCGACTGGGCCACCGGCACGCGTCCGACGAGCGCCCGGTTGGGGTCGTCAATCACCTCGGCCATCTCGCTCTGGTCGCCTTCCAGGAATTTCGCCATGTCGAAAATTTTGGCCTGGGGACCGGAGGTGGCAAGCAGCAGGGGCGCGCCCGTCGAGTGTTTGTAGACAAAGATGTTGTGGAAGCCGCCGGGCGTATCGGGCTGGCGAATGCGACCCACTTCATGGATCTGGTCAGGGAGATCGGTCACGTCAAAGACAATCGCACCAACGTCGGAGTTGGGACCGCCCTGCCGAAGCTGGAACGACTGGATGTAATAGTAGCGCCCATCGTGTTTGAAGTAGCGGCCGTCCATGGCACCGCCCTGGTGCAGGTCGGCATTTTCGATGCGCCAGCGGTGCAGCAGGCGGGCGTGGTCTGGATCAGAAAGGTCGATGACATCGAACCCGATCGCGCCATTGCGGCGGGCGACGTAGG
>DATGCC010000007.1:0-4546 GCA_035312345.1 Rhodothermales bacterium | reverse complement strand
TTGTTGGCTTCATCGCTCTCCGAAATCTGATTGTTCACATCGATGTTGTAGTGGATAAAGCGCGTGCCAGAGAGGACAGTGGTCGGGAGGGTGACAGAGCACGTTTGCATACCCGACGTGCCGCCTGCCGGGATGCTACTGAAGTTGCAGTTCCCGAGAGAAGTCTGTCCGCTACTGGCATCGGTATCATCATCGTAGAAAAAGCGGACGGTAAAGGCTCCTGCCTTGTTTGCACCGACGTTGCCCACCTCGACCGAGAGGGCTAGAGAACTACCGCTGCCTTGTGCATCCGGCACGTTGAAGGTAGCCATCATCAGGTCGATGCCCGAGGCCACGATCATCTCAGCCACCCCGGTGTTGTTGGTCTCGTCGCTTTCGTTGGATTGGGCATTGTGGTCGGCGAAGAGACCGACGTAGGCAGGGCCCGGCGTTGCGCCTGCCGGGAGCGTGAGGAAAAAGGCATTGGGGAACGCCTGTGCTCCGGCATTCAACGAGTGTGTCCTGGTAGTCAGCAGTTGATCGCCAGTGTCGATGGTAGCGTCGGTCGAGAAGTACAGGCCGTTCTCGACCGACAAGGCCCGCGAAAACCCATTGTTCAGGATCGTGTACGTGGCGGGGAGTTGCCCACCGGATATCTGGGTTGGCGGGGTGTAGCCTGCGTCGTCTGTGCATTGCTGCGGCGAGCCGGAGGCAAACAGGCACAGGCGAATAACCTCCAAGTCTGGCTGTCCAGTAATGTCGATCGGGGTGAATCCGGTGTTATTGGTCTCGTCGTCTTCGGGTACCTGAAGAAAGGGGTCGATATTGAAGTGGATGAAACGGGCGTTGCCATTGGCATTCAAGCCGTAGAGCACATTGCCGGGCAGCGAAACCGTTACCGTGGTACTCGCTGTAGTGGCTCCGGCAGCGAGGCCAGCGCTGAAGGTGGTCGTGTTCAGGTGGGTGCCGGTGCCGTTCGTGTCATCGTCGTAAGCGAAGCGCACAGAGAACGTCCCCGCGTCGGTCGTGCCCTGGTTGCGGACGGTGAAGGTGATATCCACATTCGAGCCGAAGCCAGGCGAACTGGGGGTGCCGTCGGCGCTGGTCGTACCGGTCGAGATCGAGAAGGTGTCCATCACCAGGTCCGGAGGAGCAAGCACATTGATCGCCGTGCTGCCGGTGTTATTGGTCTCATCGCTTTCAGTGACAGTATCGTTGTAGTCGGCGAAAGCACCGACGAAGCCAGTGCCACCGGGCGCGGTACCCGGCAGGGTTACGTTGCGTGCCGTGTAGGTGGTGGGAGAGGGGTAGGAGTCGCCTGCATCAATGCCGACCCCGATGTTTGAGAGGCTGAGGTCCGTGCTCGGGTCGATGGTGGCATCTGTCGAGAAATAGAGACGGGTCGACTGGCTGGTCACGCGCGACTTGCCTGCATTGGCAAGCCGGGTATGGATGTTAAAGGCTGCTCCACTCACCACATCAAGTGTGGGGCCGCAAGCTGTGGCCGTCTGGTGTTGCACATAGGGCGTCCACCGTCAGGTCCGGCAGGCCGGTAATCGTAATCGGTGCTGCGTCGGTATTATTGGTTTCGTCGATTTCAAAGACGTCGCCGTCTGATGTCTGAAAGCTGGATCCGGCATCGATATAGTAATGCAGGAACCGTGCGCCGTTGAGCGCTTCGCCAGGGAGCGTCGTCACGGCGTTGCTCGTCTGGGTAGCGCCAGCGGCCAGCCCGCCGCTTACATCGAATGTAGCGATGACGGGCTGGTTGGTAGTACCGTTGATGTATGGGCCGGAAAGGACGTTGTCATCGTCGTAGTAGAAATAAATGGTGAATGGGGCAGAAAGGCTGCCGCCCTGATTGCGCACAGTGAAGGAGAAATCGACCGCATCGCCAAAGCCGAGCGTGCCGCCGCTGGGTGTGGCGGTGAACGAGAAGGTGTCCATCACCAGGTCCGGGCCTGCTATTAGCGTGAAGGGCGCTGCGGCAACGTTGTCGGTTTCATCACTTTCGGTAATGCCGGTGATGTTTGATATACGGTCGGCGTGGACGAGCAGGAAATAGCTGCCGGCAGCAAAGCTGGAGGGAATCGTAACGTCGAACGTCTCCGTAAAGGAACCCCCTGCCAGCAAATTGAAACTTCCTGCGGATTCACGGCCCAGGTCGGCGTCGCCTGTATCAAAAAAGGCATCAGTAGAGAAGTAAAAGGAGGTCCAGAACGAAGACGGCACCCGGGTAACGCCGACGTTCGAGATGCGGTAGTTCACCGTGACGACATCGCCGAGGGTGCCGGAGGAGGACGACAGCGAGGTGATGGTGGCCTGCAGGTTGGGTAAGCCGGTAATCAGCACGTCATCCTCATCGGCGTTCGGGTCGGTGACCTGGGTACTCCGGTTGTTGTTCTCGTTCGACTCGGCCTCATCATTGTTCGAATCGACGAAATGATGGATGTAGCGGGTGCCGCTTTGCGTGTAGGGCGTCAGCGTGACGGTTGCGCTGAGCACCCCCGAGGTGCCCCCCGCAGCAATCGACGACACTGTTGCTGAGCCGACAATAGGGAAGCTCGTTGTGTTGCTCGGATTGAACCCGGTGTTGTCGCTGTAATAGAACGTCGTGGTGAATGCACCAGATGCCGCCGTGCCGGTATTCTGTACCTCGAAGTTGACGGTGAGGGTGCTTCCGTTGCCCGTAGCGCTGGTCTCCACCACATCAAAACTCAGCATCGAAAGGTCCGTCTGGGCGAAGGCATACTGCGTCGTCCAAGCAGCCAGGATCAGCATCACAAAAGAAATCGTAGCGATACGCATGGTTGATGTCTCCTCTTCACGTGAATGATGGTCCTCACTCTCTAAAGCCAAGAACAGGCGGAGATGGGCTCATGCATTTCGCGAAAGCTGAGCATGCAGGCGGGCAAGGCCTAGACCAATAGTACAAGACATGCTTGTGCCAGCAGCAGAAAGGTCAGCTATAGAATCCTGAACAAAAAGCAAGCAGGAGGGGTGAACAGGGCGCTGGATGTACACAGCCACTGGTCACCTGCTTCCTACAGAAAGAGCAGATGGATTTAAAGAATTTTTAGGAGATGGAGGATAGTGGCAAGGTGAGTTTGCTATCACATATTACCGTCTCACGCCCTCAGCTATCACAGCAGCACATGCCCCGCCGGATCGGGCCGCCAGGACTGAAGGACTTTCATATAGTTAGCCCGCTCGAAGGCGCTGGGTTCGGATACATACTGCTGGCTCATACTTCCCTGCATCTGCCGCACCGACTCGTACCCATGCGTCTCCATCCACATCGAGAGGGCCTCCACAATCTCGCCAATCCGGTGCAGGCCGTGCCGCAGCAACGCCGATGCCATCATCGTGACCTTTGCCCCGGCCATCATGCCTTTCAAAACGTCCTCGTAAGTATGTACGCCGCTCGTGATGGCAAAGTCGGCGTGGACCCGGCCGTAGAGCATGGCGACCCATCGCAACGGCAGACGCAGTTCGGTGGGGTTGCTCAGGACGAGGTGCGGGACCACCTCCAGTGCTTCGAGGTCGAAGTCGGGCTGGTAGAAGCGGTTGAAAAGGACCAGCGCGTCGGCTCCGGCGTTGACCAGTTGATGGGAGAGGTGGGCCGGGGCGCTGAAGTACGGACTCAGCTTCACGGCCAGCGGGATGGCACACTGCCGCCGCACGGACTGCACAATCTCCACATATCGCTGTTCTACCTCGGCTCCTGTCTGGCTGGGGTCGGTGGGGATGTAGTAGATATTGAGTTCGAGCGCATCGGCTCCGGCCTGTTCGATTTCCTGCGCGTAGCGGGTCCACCCGCCGGTCGAGATGCCGTTGAGGCTCCCGATAATGGGGATGGCGGTGCGCTCTTTCGCACGGCGGATCTTGTCCAGGTATTGATCTGGCCCCACATGGTAGGCTCCGGCAGCGGGGAAGTACGTCAGCGCTTCGGCAAAGCTCTCTGTACCATAGTCCAGATAATGATCCAGCCGGTGGCTTTCATGGGTAAGTTGTTCTTCGAAGAGCGAGTGCATCACTACCGCTGATGCGCCCGCGTCTTCGAGGCGGCAGATCCCATCGACGGTTTCGGACAGCGGCGACGCGGAGGGCACTACCGGATGGTTGAGGTTGAGGCCGAGGTAGGTCGTGGTCAGGTCCATAATCGATGCCTGTTTCTGATGGTTGGTTCAGCCCTCATACAGGTGTTTCTCAGGTTTCCCGTCTGGACAGGAGGGGCGTTTTTGTGACTTACTCCTTCGGTGTGTAACCCGGCGGCAGCTTACCCCGCCCAACGGGGCGAATACCCGACTTAGCGGGAGCAGGTTTGCCATCCGGCGGCAGTTTGGCTGCACGGGGAGCGGGTGCCGCTTCTTGCACCGCACCGTCACCGGTTGAGACGCTCGCCATCTGCTCGTACTTTTTCCAGTGCTCCTCTATGTTTTGCTGAGCCTGTTTCAGGAAGCGTTTCGCCGCCTCAGGGTTGGTCTGTGTCAGCATCCGGTAGCGGTTTTCGTTGTAGGCATAGTCCCGGAACGGAATCTTGGGAGCCTTCGAGTCGAGTTGGAGC
>DATGCC010000006.1:0-4569 GCA_035312345.1 Rhodothermales bacterium | reverse complement strand
GACCCGGACCATTGCTGTGCCCTCCGAAAGACACTGCCGTTGCGCCGCTTCCTGGCGGACAAACGTGCCTGGATTACCGGTCTGCGCCGCGACCAGTCGCCTGCCCGAGCAGCCACGGGCTTCGCCGAGTGGGACGCAACCAATGGGCTGGTCAAGCTCAACCCGCTGGCAGCCTGGACGGAGGACCTCGTTTGGCAGTATATCCACTTTCACGATTTGCCGTACAATCGCCTCCACGACAAAGGATATCCGAGCCTCGGCTGCATGCCGTGCACCCGCGCGGTAAGACCGGGAGAGGATCCGCGGGCGGGTCGCTGGCCCGGTTTCGCCAAAACCGAATGCGGCATCCACTTGCAACCCAAAGCTGCCTGAGATGAAGGTCTATCCCATTTTCTTGAATGACCTGTCGAAGCGGCGCTGTATGGTCTTCGGCGGCAACGCAGAGGCCGAGCGCAAGGTGCAGGGACTGCTTGGCTGTGATGCGGCGGTAACCATCGTCAGCCCGGACCTGACTCAAGAACTTGAGCGGTGGGCCGCGTCGGGGCAGATCACCTGGATTCCGCGTACCTACGTGCGTGGCGACCTGCGCGGTGCCTTCCTCGCCATCGTTAGCGAACCTGCACCAGAATCTACCGCCGCCCTTTGGGAAGAAGCGCAGGCTGAAAATGTGCTTCTCAATGCGATGGACGATGTGCCGCACTGTAGCTTCGTTGCTGGTTCGGTGGTGCGTCAGGGGCCACTGGTCCTGTCCATCTCGACCAGTGGTTGCGCACCGGCTCTTGCCGTTCGCCTGCGCCAACGGTTCGAGCAGACCTTCGGACCCGCCTATGCCGTCTTTCTGGCGTGGATGCGCGCCTTGCGCACGCCGATGGCCGAGCATTTTCCCAACTTTGAAGAGCGCCGCCAGCGCTGGTACGCCCTCGTCGATTCCAACATCCTCGAACTCCTGGTCGCTGGCGAGCAGGACGCGGCCCGTGAACGTGTTGCAGAGATCGTAGGTGAAGGGCTGCTGCCTGAAGCTCCCGCCATCCCCAAAGCGTGACGTTTTGATTTTCCTTTCGACTCTGCCCATCGTTGCCATTATATTGGCACACCTATTCCATCAACGATGTGCAGCAGATGTATGGAAACCCTCGTCGATCCCCAAGTAGACACACTGCTCACCGATGAGCGCGAGGTGCTGACCCGGCTGCGACAGGTGCTCGAACGCACCGAAGCCGCGCCGGAAACCGTCGCCCAACTCGGCGATGTTATCGCGCACCTGGACGAACTGTTTCTGGTGGTGGTGGTGGGCGAGTTCAACGCGGGCAAGTCGAGTGTGTTGAATGCGCTCTTCGGGGAGAAAATCATGGAAGAAGGGCCGATCCCGACGACGGCCAAAATTACGGTGCTGCGTTACGGCGAGGAGCGGATGGAGCGCCAGCTTTCGGAATACCTCGTTGAGCGGCGCTATCCAGCCGATCTCCTCAAACACCTCAACCTCGTCGATACGCCGGGCACCAACTCCATCATCCAGCAGCACCAACAGATCACCGAGGACTACATCCCGCGCTCGGACCTCGTGCTGTTCATCACCTCGTTCGACCGGCCCCTGACCGAAAGCGAGCGGCAGTTCCTGACGTTCATCCGGGGCGCATGGGGCAAGCGGCTCGTCTTCATCCTCAACAAGGCTGATCTGGCAAAAAGCGAGGAGCAACTGAACCAGGTGCTGGAACACATCCGCAGCGGCTGCCAGGAACTGATGGGCTTCGAGCCGCGCATCTTCCCCGTGAGCGCCGACCTGGCCTACACCGCCAAAACCGCAGACAAAAAAGCGGTGCGCGAGGCGCTCTGGCCGCAGAGCCGCTTTGCTGCACTGGAGGATTTCATCGTCAACACGCTGGGCGGGCCAGAGCGCCTGGCCCTCAAACTCACCGCACCGCTGGACGCCGGCAGCCGCCTCTCAGACGCGCTGGCAACCCGCCTTTCTGCCCGGCAACGTATCCTCGAAAAAGACGAGCAAAACCTCGCCGAACTCAACAGCCGCCTCAACGCCGCCCGCGCTGAACTCAAAGACGGTTACGTCCGCTACATCACCGAAGTAGACAACCTGCTGCTCCAGATGGAACGGCGCGGCGTGCAGTTCCTGGACGACACCATCCGCATCGGCAAGCTCAACCTGCTACGTGACCGCGATGCGTTCAAGGAAGAGTTCGCCCGGCAGGTCGTCCGAGACACCGACCGGCAAATCGAAGACCGCGTGACGGAGGCGGTGGACTGGCTGCTGAAACACGCCCTCTCGCTGTGGAACCGCACGCTTAACGAGTTCGCCGAGCGCGTGCGCGAAGCGGGCCAGGGGCGGCGCATCCCGGCGCAGGGCGAGTTCTTCTACAACCGCGCTGAGGTCTTCGACGCCATCATGAAAGAGGCCGGGCGCAAGATCGAGATGTACGACCTGCGAGAAGAAGCCCGCCGCATCCTCGAAAACGCCCGCGACGCAGCGGCGATGTTTCTGGGCACCGAAGCCGTAGCCGTGGGCGTCGGCGCGATTGCCACGGTGGTAGTGACCGCAACGGCCGTGGATGTAACGGGCGGCTTCATCGCAGCGGGTGTGCTGGCGGTGGTCGGGCTGATCTTCCTGCCCCGCCAGAAGCGTAAAGCCATCGCTGAGTTCAAGGAGCGCGTGGACGAGTTGCGGGCCGAGATGACCAACGCCCTCACCGTTCAACTTGATCAGGAAGTGAACACCTCGCTGGCAAAGGTGAGTGAGACCGTTGAACCCTATGCGGCATTCGTTAAGGAAGAGCGGGCCACCCTCACCGACGTAACCGCCGAGCGCGAAGCCATCGACACGGAGATAGCCCGGCTGCGCAAGGCCGTGGGTAAACAGTTCGGTGCCTCAGATATTGGCTCATGAACCCATCCGACCTGCTCTTTCTGCTCGACCTCATCGGGGTTGCTGTTTTTGCGATCAGCGGCGCGTTGGTCGCCGGGCGCAAAAGCCTGGACCTGCTCGGCGTCATCGTCATCGCCGTCGTAACGGCCATTGGGGGCGGCACCATCCGTGATGTACTGCTGGGTCGAAGTCCGATTTTCTGGCTGCAAAATACGATTTACCTGTGGGTCATCATCGGCGCGGCTGCCTTTACAACGGTGTACACCCGCTACCGGAAACCACCGCTGAAGGCCCTGCTCATCGCCGATGCCTTCGGGCTGGCGCTGTTCACCGTGAGCGGTACGCAGATCGCGCAGCAACTCGACCTGCCTTGGCTCAGTGCAGTACTGATGGGGGCGATCACTGGCGCGGCAGGCGGCGTTATTCGTGACGTGCTCTGCGCCGAGATTCCGCTGATCCTCCGCCGCGACATTTACGCGACGGCGGCTTTGGCAGGCGGGGGCATCTTTGTGGTGCTGCAATCGTTTGGCATAGGCACGTTCGCAGCAGGACTGGTCGCGTCAGTCGTGATCGTAGCCCTGCGTTTTGCCGCGATCTTCTGGGGCCTGCGCCTGCCTACGTTTCAGGTACGCGGTGAGGGGGAGTGAGGTGCTGGTCCTTTCCATGCAGGGCATATTACAGCGCATAGCCCTATAAATACCTTGTCTCTGCCGGGCTGTCTGTGATTATTGGAGAGATACACGAATCTATAGGCAGCAAGCATGGCAAAGCAATACATCCCTTTAACGGCTGGCAGCGAGCGTTCCACAACCTTTGAAACGGCTGCGTTCAGGGTAACGGAAGCATGGTTTCCGCCCATGTCTACCCTCCCGTTTCATTTGCATGACCGTACAGTATTTGCCGTGATTCTGGAGGGCTCCTTCGAGAGCCGATTCCAGGGCGCGTCCTACGACTGCCCACCGGATACTATCCTGACCGAGCCGGTTGGCGAAAAGCATGGCAACCGGTTTGAGCAGAAGGGAGCCCGTGTCCTGGTGATCCAACCTGATCCGAAACAGGTATATCTGCTTGAACCGCTGACGGGCCTGCTCGACCGGGTGAACCATTTTCAAGATCATGGCATTGCGCGGGTGGCCCGGAGCCTGGCACAGGAGTTACGCTATCCCGATGCCGTCTCGCCGCTGTCGATCGAAGGGCTGGGCCTGGAGATGCTGGCTACCGCCATGCGGCGTCAAGGGGAACCCCACCGGATACCGCCGGGCTGGCTGGTTCGAGCAGAGGAGTTAATGCGAGCGCGTTTTCTAGACAGCCTGTGTGTGGAGGAAATTGCACGGGCCGTGGATATCCATCCCGTTCATCTAGCCCGCGTCTTTCGCACCTACTATCGGGTACCTATCGGCACCTTTCTTCGCAGGCTTCGCCTGGACTGGGCCGCGTCCCAACTGGCTACCGCTCCTGATCATCTGGCCGACATTGCCCTGCAAGCAGGCTTCGCAGACCAGAGTCATTTCACACGCGTCTTCAAAAAGTACACCGGCGTCACGCCAGGCCACTACCGCCGTGTCCTGCGGGCTTAATCGCCCCGCCATCTCTCACCGGAGCTCAGGTCGCGATACATCTAGAGGTCCCCTTGCGAAGCACTTGTGAGTGGTGCCTGTTGTCGTCTGTTGAGGGGTTCACCGCGTGGATCGGCA
>DATGCC010000005.1:0-3762 GCA_035312345.1 Rhodothermales bacterium | reverse complement strand
ACGTACACCAAGGAGAATGGCCTGCCCTCTGTGCTCATCCGCGACCTCTACGAAGACGCGGACGGCTACCTCTGGATCGCTCTGGAGGACCGTGGCCTCTGCCGCCTGGATCGGCGCAACGGCACCTCTCTGCAAGACGCTAAGCTGGGTTGCCTCGATAGCCGCCAGGGGCTATATCAATCCGGGCTGCATCGGATCATCGAGGACGACCAGGGCCGCTTCTGGTTCAACACGAACACCGGCATCTTCTGGGTCGAACGGGCCATGCTCAACAACTATTTCGCGGGCGATATTTCTTCGGTCACGTCGGACAGCTACACCGAGGCCGATGGGATGCGCAACCGCGAGGGCAACGGCGGTATGCAACCTGCCGGCATCAAGGCTCGCGACGGACGGCTCTGGTTTCCGACACAGGACGGCATCGTGATCATCGACCCGAGAGACGTGTCGCTAACCGAGGCCCCGCCTGTGGTACTCGAAACCGTGAAAGTCGGCGAGGAACTACGGCGGGTTGAACCGTCTCTGACCTTGCGTCCAGAGGAGCGAGATGTTGCGTTTCGCTATACGGCGCTGGAGTACAACCGCCCCGAAGATGTGCGCTTTCAGTACAAGCTGGAGGGTTATGACGGAACCTGGCGGGATGCGGGTGCCGAACGCGTGGCGGCCTACACCAACTTGCCGCCGGGGGATTATATCTTCCTCGTGCGGGCAGGCCTGGGCGGCATCTGGAGCGACCCCGCTAGCATGGAGGTAACCAGCACGCCGTTCTTCTGGGAGGCTACGTGGTTTCTGGTACTGACGGGGCTGCTTTTCGCCACCGTCGGTCCCCTTTTCTATGTATTCCGTGTACGCCAGTTGAAGGCGCGGGAGGCCGAGTTGGAACAGGCCGTCGCCGTACGCACCGAGCAGTTGGCTGAGAAAGCCACCGAGCTACAACACGCCAACGAACTCAAGTCGCGCTTTCTGGCGAACCTCTCGCACGAATTCCGCACGCCGCTCACGCTCACCTTCGGCCCGCTCGACGACATCGCCCACCGGCGCTTTGCTTCGCTCGAAGAAGCCATTCCTCACGTAGAACGGGCACGGCGCAACGGTGGACGGCTTCTCCTCCTCATCAACCAGTTGCTCGACCTCTCCCGTCTCGACGCCGGTGCTCTCCTGCTCCACACGCACCGTCACGACCTCGCCACGCACCTGCTCCAGATTGCCGCGCTCTTCGACTCCTTCGCCGAGACCCGAAGCATCCACTTTGCCACAGATATTCCAGACGGCGTACTATACCATGTGTACGACGCCGACAAGATGGAGAAGGTCGTCGTCAATCTGCTGTCGAATGCCTTCAAGTTCACCCCAGCCGGGGGCAAAGTGTCTGTCTCGGCAGCGAGCGAGACAGACGGTAGCGTGCGTATTGTCGTAGCCGATACCGGGCCGGGCATTTCGGAGGCGCACCTGGGTCATCTCTTCGACCGTTTTTATCAGGTAGACAGCGCCTCTACCCGCTCGCACGAAGGCACGGGTATCGGCCTCGCGCTGGTCAAAGAACTGGTAGAACTCCACGAAGGCACTATCGAAGTGGAAAGCACCGTCGGCTTCGGCACGCGCTTCACCGTGCGAATCCCCCGGCTGGAGGAAGAAGCCGCCGCACCCAGGCAAGATCGGGGATCGGCTTCGGCGCTTCCAGAGACAGAGTATGCCCTGGCAGCTTCCTTGCCCATGCCAGCGCTTTCCCCTGAGCTACCCGCCTCTGTACCCGAGGAAGCAACCGTGGTGCTGGTCGTGGATGACAACGCCGATATGAGGGCCTACATCCGCGCCCACCTGGAGGAGCACTTCACCATCATCGAGGCCGAGAACGGGCGCGTGGGCTTCGAGCGGGCGGTAGAACTCGTGCCCGACCTCGTGCTCAGCGACGTGATGATGCCCGAGATGGACGGCCTGGAGGCCTGTGCCGCCCTCAAAGCCGACGAGCGCACAAGCCATACCCCGGTGGTGCTTTTAACGGCAAAGGCGGAAGTGGAGCACCGCATTGAGGGCTACGAGAGTGGCGCGGATGCCTATCTGCCCAAGCCCTTCAACGCCGAAGAAGTGCAGGTACGGGTACGCACCCTGATCGCAGAACGGCAGCGGCTGCGAGCGCGGTTTGCAGGCATGACGGGCGAGGTAGCAATCGAAGATGAGTCCACCCTGCTCCCACGCGAGGCGGCGTTCCTGGCAAAAGTTGAGGAGATGATCGAGACCCATCTGTCGGACGCGCACTTCGGCGTGGACCATCTGGCCGAAGCGCTGTCGATGAGCCGACGGCAACTCTTCCGCAAGATGGGCGCGCTGACGGAGGAAACCCCGGCCGCGTTGATGCGGCGCAGACGATTGGAACAGGCGACAGTGCTCTTAAGAGAGGGCACGATGTCGGTGAAGGAGGTCGCCTTTGAAGTGGGGTTCACCAGCCAGGCGTCGTTCGGTCGGTTGTTTCGTGAGGTGTATGGCGTGCCGCCCTCGCAGTACGTGGAGACCGAGTCCAAAGCGTAGGGCTATTTCTCACTCAACTGTGTCATTGCGAGCAACCGAAGGGTGCGTGTCAATCTCGTGGTCGTACCTCGACGTACCAGATTGCTGCGTCGGCTTTGCCTCCTCGCAATGACACAGCGTTCTCCCTCAAAGGAACACTCGTTTCTGTACGCAAAATGGCAAGACGGTCTCTCCAAGGAATACAAGCCTGGGGAGACCTTTTTGGGTGTTTGGCACGGATGGACGCAGGTTTGGCACGAATGGAAGCAGGCCGGCACAAATGGTCCATTGATCGGCCTGACTGGCATAATCGCAGAGCGGTATTGTGGCACCAGCAACCGACAGCACCCCGGCGCTCCGGCCCGGCACACGCTGCTTCACTCGTTCCCTAACCTGCTGAGGACGCCATGACTACTTTCACGCACGCTACTACAACCAACGCCCCCCTCACCGCCACACGCCGCCCCCCGATCTCCTGGATCGCGCTCGTGGTCCTGATGCTGCTCTGGAGCATGCCCGTCCAGGCGCAAAGCGTCCAGTATGCCGATGCCTCCGAGCACATAGCCGCCACGCCTGAAGCCACAATCGCTACCGGAGATAAAGCCACCTTGCCCCTGCACTACGGGATGCCTGCGCTCAAAAAGCGGCTCCTATCGATCTCCTACCCGATCCTGGCCGAGCGATTCCAGGTCGAAGGTCGTGTGCTCGTAGAATACATCGTCAACGAGAAGGGCCGGGTGATCCAGTCGCAGATCCACAAAAGCATTGGCTACGGCTGTGACCAAGCCGTGCTGAAAGCCCTGCGCCATGCCCGCTTCCACCCCGCTACCGACGCCGCCGGGCAGCCGCAGCAGGCCCGCTACCTCGCCGCTTTCGATTTCAGGCTTGAAGACTGAGGTAGAATCTTAAGACCTTTCTATGCTTCAGCCTCCATGCATCCTCAGGTATTGCTACGTCACAGTGAGTGCTATGATGGATAGTACTTCCGCTTTGGAGGGCTGGCCATCCAGGCACCCCAGCTTTACATCACGATGCTTCCACAATCTCCCATATACCCCCGTTTCGCGGTGCATGAACCGGGCGGAACCGCGTGCTTATGCTGACGTAGGCCCTGCGCCCTCTGGGCATTCTTCTCGCGGTGTCGGCTGCATGACTGGGCGGCAGTGGACACGTTCTTTCGATGCCCTGATCTACGGAGGTGATCCTATGTCTGACTTGCAGATGGGAGCCTCTGGCGATGCCTGCTAGCGACTGCTT
>DATGCC010000004.1:0-5596 GCA_035312345.1 Rhodothermales bacterium | reverse complement strand
CTTTCGCGGACGCACACTGGCAGCGGCCTCGGCCTCGCTATCACCAAGCATCTCGTGGAGCGGATGCACGGACGCATTGAGGTGAAGAGTGTCAAGAACCAGGGCAGCACGTTCATCGTCCGCTTTCCCATAATATTTCCTGGCCCCTCCACGTCACCTCCCAAAGTCCACGAGTCCGCTACCCCCTACTGGCCCGCTGAACTTTTTGAAAATTAGATTGGAAACGGCAACCCAGAGATGCAGGTAGAAGTCTTTCCATCTTTTCCTCCTCATCCTGTAACCGAGCTATGAGTAATGCCGTCGCCGACATCCGCCGGGAATACCGCCAGGCCGCGCTGCACAAAGAGGCCGTGCTGGCTGACCCCATTGAGCAATTCAAACAATGGCTCGGCGACGCACGTACGGCAGAATTGATCGAACCCACTGCTATGACGCTGGCGACGGCCACGCCTGATGGACGCCCCTCGGCGCGCATCGTGCTGCTCAAGGGCATCGACGCGAACGGTTTTGTGTTCTTCACCAACTACACCAGTCGCAAAGGCCATCAACTCGAAGAAAATCCGTGGGCAGCGTTGGTGTTCTGGTGGGATATGCTGGAGCGGCAGGTCCGTGTGGAAGGCACCGTCTCGCGCATCATGCCGGAGGCGTCGGATGCCTATTTCCAGAGCCGCCCACGAGGTAGCCAGCTAGGAGCCTGGGTGTCGCCGCAAAGCCAGCCTATCAGTGATCGCAACGTGCTAGAGAGCAACCTCGTCGATGTCGAAGCCCGGTTTGCCAAGCAGGCTGTACCACGCCCGCCGCACTGGGGCGGCTTCCGCCTCGACCCTGTCGCCATTGAGCTCTGGCAGGGACGCCCCAACCGCCTCCACGACCGCCTGCGCTACACCCGCACCGAAGAAGACAACGGCCGCTGGCACCTCGAACGCCTCGCACCCTAGCAGGAGTCTATGAGACTGAGAGCCTATGAGGCTAAGTAGCTTTGACTCATAAGTGCTGGTTAAGGATCATTCGCTTCGCTGTCATTCATTCGCTTCGCTGTCATTCATTCGCTTCGCTCATGTCATTGGTCATTAGTCATGGATCAGAGCACAACGCTTCCAATGACCAATAACGTGCCGAAGGCACCAATGACAGCGAAGCGAATGACCGCTCCAGCCATCGCCACACGCAGCGCACTTGCAGAGCGTAGGAGCGTTTTCTCATAGACTCATTCTTAGGCTCCTAGACTCTTTTTCCGCACCAGATACACATCCTGCCGCAAGTGATCGGTGTCGCGGCCTTCTACGAAGTCGAGCAGGTCGAAGTCGGTGAGCAGCGTGTTTTTGGTGTAGCCAAAGCTCTGAAACGTGGTACAGAGGTTGTCGCCGGCCAGCTTTTCTCGCAGCACCACGAGTTGATCGGCGTCGAAGGCGGCAGCGAGGTCTTCGGGTAAGTGCAGCGTGAGCGGGCGTCCGTGCGTGGTAAAATAGAGCACTCCGCCGGGCTTGAGGATGCGATGCAGTTCTTGCATCCACGCTTGCTGCAAATCTTCGGGCAGGTGGGTAAAAACCGAACGGGCGTAAACGAAATCGAAGTGCCCGGTGTCATAGGAGAGCGGAGGGGGCAACGCGTTCACCGAGAAGTTGGCAAAGTCGAGGTTGGCACGGTCCCATTCGATCAACCTGGGGTTGTAGTCGGAGCCGTACAGATGTACGCCGGGGCTGCGCGGCGCGAAGTGCCGCAGGAGGCGTCCGCAGCCACAGCCGAAATCCAGCAGGTGGTCGAAGGCGTCAAGCGAGAGGCCGTTCTTTTCCAGGATGCGCACCATATCGTCTGCAACGATTTTCCCGGAATCGAGGAAGACCGCTGCCCAGCGGCACGCGATGACCTCATAGATGAGATCGGGCGGCGGCAGCGGCAACCCGTCGGGGGCCCCGGCGCGGCGGTAGGCCATCTCGCGCCGGAGCACAGAGGGGCTACTCGTCTTTGCATTAAAATAAAAGGCCTGCACCGTCGGCAACAGGCCCGTCGCGTGCAGCACTTTTTTGATCTGTTCTTTCATCAATCCTCGGAAAAGATGCAGAAAGCACGGTCATACCAGGAAGACCGGAAAGATGTTTTCCCGTGCGATAAGGGCTCTTTTTTGAAGGGCACATTTTTCTGCCCCTCAAAAAAAGCTAATTTTTTAGCAACAACGGATACGAAATCGCGTTATTCATGCGTTAAGGAGGAGGCGGAGCGTAGTGAGCGTTTCAGTTGGGGGACTGTAACAAAGCACATGCGCCTTCCGTAGTGCCTCTGTGTCTTCCGATGAGTGGGGGACCATAGGGCACCGCCTGATCAATCCCAGGGATCAGCGGTGCCCTATTCCTTTTAGCCTATTGGTACCGCTTTTCTTACCGACGCGGTGAAGGGAAGAACGAAAGGCCCAGCCCCAGCCGCACGGAGGTCGCATCGACTTCATCGATATCAAAAGCAACACCTCCGAAATCCACTTCTGTGAAGGTACCAAACGTACCCAGCAAGTTCAGGTCGAGCGCAAACTTGGGAGACAGGAAATACTTCAAGCCACCGCCTAGCGTAATCCCACCCCCGTTAATATCCACTTCTGCGTTGCTGCCAAAATCAATGGTAGCCTGGCGAAAGGTAAAGGCGATGTCTCCGTAGGGCACCAATGCCGACCGTCCCGACTGAAAATTAAACTGGCTGCCGAGTTCAACATGAGCAAGCGTATAAGCATCCTCAATGTCATCGGTGCTCATGCTCGAGCCATTGACCCCAAGGTAGATTGTGATGAGCGGCGTGAATCCGTAGCCGATCTGGATGCCTCCGCCTCCACCACTATGGCTTGTATCCTCAAACAATGAAGGATCATCGTAACCAATTGCAGTCCCGTTTAGATGGGCATTGAGGAAGATGCCGGTGGTGTTGGAGCGACGCTGGGCCTAAGCGGGGAGGGCCAGCAGGAAGCAAAGGGCGAGCAGGCCGAGGAGCGTAAGGATGCTTTGGCGATTTTTCATAGATACTTGCAGTTGGTGATAGAGACGCGTTCTCAGGATTGCCGCGACCAGGAGCGCGGTCGTCACGATCACCGGGCACGTAGCGGAGTAAAACAGCGAGGGAACCTCTGGCTATGTCTTGTGCTTCCAAGGCTTTGGTCGTGATGCCCCATATACAGGCTTTGTTTCAGAATGTGGGGCCATGCGCCGATAAAATATCCAGGGCGTGATGCGCTTTAGCCTACTGCGTAGGCACGGAGCAGGTCATTGCGTCCTACGTTCGCTCTCCAATGATCTGCTGGCGACCCTGTTTTCGCCGTTTGCCTCCAAATCAGCACCCCATGATGCGCTTCCTTGCTATTCCCACGTATGTGTGCAAGACGGTTCTTGTCCTCTTCCTTCTTAGTTGCTTTCCCTTGCTTGTGCAGGCCAGCAGCATTGTGCCCCCGCGTAACCTGGGCGAGTTGGCTTTTATGAGCGATGCTGTGGTGCTTGCCCGTGCCGGAACAGGCACCGCCATCGGGCGGAGCGGCATGATCTTTACCGCGACGGACTTTGAGATCCTGGAGGTGGTGCAGGGTGCCGCGTCGGGGCGCATCTCAGTAGAAACCTACGGCGGCGTGCTGGACGGTACCGGCTGGCAGGTGGCCGGGACGCCCACGTTCGAGCCAGGATCCGTGTACCTGCTTTTCCTCGACCGGAACGGTACGGCGTGGCAGCCTCGCATGATGGCTTATGGCCTGTTGGAACGCGTGGTGACCGATGAAGGTGCGGTGATGCTCACCCACATCGCGGAGCACCACGACCTCAACCTCGTCGCCCGCTTCGATGGTGTGCAGCCGGAGCCGGTGGAAACGTATTACGAGCAGCCCTTGATGAATCATCTGCGCGAGGTTGCCTCGTCGCGCGTCACCTGGAACCGCCAGGCCGCCGTCGTGCCCAAAGCCTTGCAGCCCGTCTCGCACGACCTGGGCGCGTCCAAGGCCATGGCCATCCCGGAGCCGTGCCGCTATTTTATGAACGGCGGTCATCCTGTGCGCTGGAATACAGGCAATGGGACGCCCGTGCCAATCTATGCGCAGGAGGACGGTGATTTGGATGTAGGTGCAGCGTCTATCACTGCCGTACAGACGAGTATTAAC
This sequence comes from Rhodothermales bacterium, assembly GCA_035312345.1. Taxonomy (GTDB): domain Bacteria; phylum Bacteroidota; class Rhodothermia; order Rhodothermales; family DATGCC01; genus DATGCC01. The sequence goes on along the minus strand of DATGCC010000004.1, from coordinate 1,476 downwards.
CTATGGAAAAGCATCAGCGGTGTTGACCTTACATACGAGTGGGGGGGAGCGGCATCCTACACCCCGGATTGTTCGGATAATAGTGCTACACCTGGTGATATTGCTTCAGATCAGGGCCTGGTTCAGTACAACGATCCTTGCGACCAAATTAACGATTTGTCAGGTTGTGCAGGCACACTGGCATTTGGCGGCTCCTTTTTTCAGAATGATCCAGCAGGGCGTCATGAACATCAGGGAATGGAATGGAACACGGCTCGGAAAGCTTTCATCGTCGTGAACAATGGCGTCGGCACGTGCCTGTCAGACTCACAGTACCGTATCATGATCACGCACGAGTTGGGCCATACGCTCGGCTTCGATCACATCCCGTCGACGGCAGGCGATGCGAATATGAACCCGACCTGCTGCAACGACATCACGCCCATCGACGAGACGTGCGCGCTCTTCGCCTATTCCGACCAGACCATCGGCGAGCAACTCGGCACGGTGGCGCTGAACACGCCCGAGGACGCCGCCGTCAACCAGCCGACAACGCTAACACTCGACTGGGCCGACCTTACCGGTGCCGATGAATACCACTTGCAGGTTGCCCAGGCTTCGAACTTCAGCAATCCTGTGGTGGATGAAAATGGCCTGACGCAAACGGAGGAAGAGATCAGCGGCTTGCAGGAGGGCCAGCAATATTTCTGGCGCGTGCGCGGCTCCAGCGACATCGGCAATGGGCCATGGTCGCCCACGTTCCGCTTCACTACCGTCTATACTGTGCCCGGTGCCGTGGCATTGCGCGAGCCGGATAACGGTGCCACCGATCAGCCGGTGGACGTCACCTTCGTCTGGGAGGAAAGCTCCTCCTCCCCGACCTATCAGTTTCAAGTCAGCACGAACGATACCTTCTCGCAACTGGTGTTTGAGGACGATGACCTGACGGAGACACAACACACCCTTGAACTGGACAACGGGACGCGCTACTACTGGCGCGTGCGAGGCGTCAACCCGATTGCGCAGGGGCCATGGTCCCCGACGTGGGACGTGACGACGGTGCCCGCCGAGCCGGAAGCCATTGCGCTCTCCACGCCCGCCAATACGGCCCAGAACCAGCCCCTCGCCCTCGAACTCATCTGGGAACCGGATGCCGCCGCCACCACCTACCGCTTGCAAGTGAGCCGCACCTCCACGTTCTCGGATATCGTTTTCAACAACAATGCCCTCACCGAGACGACCCAGGCCATCGCCTCGCTCGATCCGGGAGCAACGTACTACTGGCGCGTGCGGGGTAGCAACAGCGTAGGTAGCGGGCCGTGGTCAGCCACGTTCCGGTTTACGACGGCTGCGGCCCCCACCGCCCTTGCGCCTTCTGAACCTGAAAATAATGCGACCGAAACAGCGAGCACACTGGATCTAAGCTGGACCGAGGACGCCACCGCTACGACCTATCACCTGCAGGTGAGCCGCTCCGTGAACTTCTCGCAGCGCGAT
>DATGCC010000003.1:0-7692 GCA_035312345.1 Rhodothermales bacterium | reverse complement strand
TTCTCCGGGTCCATGCGGTCGTCCTCATATGAGGTGACGCGCAAGCCATAGGCACCCCCCGTCTGCTGGATGAACTGCCACATCCCGACGGCTTTGGCCCAACTCTTATTGGTCGGGATCAGCGCGCTCTCGATCATGGCGAGGTACTTCATTTCATCCGGCACGCCTTCTTCCGCCATGATTTTCTCAATCATCGGGAAGTAGGTGTCCGCACGGCGCATCCAGTTGTTGATGTGCTTGTCCGGGTTGCGCAACAGGAAGCTAATGCTCGACTCTACCAACCGATTCATGGTCATCGGGATGGTGGTCTTCATCGGTGGCAGTTCAGGGATAGCGACTTCTTCTTCCAGTGGCTCTTCGACCTCGGCCAACTCGGCAAACATATCGGCGCGGAACTGGAAGATTTCATCGTACGCCATCGCCATGTCTTCATGCTCGGTGCCGTAGATGCGCTCGTACTCGGTCACGAGGCTCCGGTAGACTTCGCGGTAGCGGGGGCGCTCCCGAATGTTGGGTTGCTCTGCCAGCACCGCCAGATCGGCCATCGCCAGTTCCAGCAAGCCCTCCGCATGTTCGATGTCGCCATCGGCCTCGGCCACGAGGATTTCTGCCTGATACGAATACAGACGGCTGAGGCGACGCAGAATCTGTGCTTCCGTCAGCGAGTCCGACGAGACGCCCAGGTTGGCATCAGCGTAGGGATTATACCCGCGCAGGGCTCTCAGAGGAATGCGTTGCACCGGCTGAGCCTGCGCCGATTCCATCTTTTGCAGATGGTCATTGGGGGAAGCATTTTGGGCCTGAGTCGGGGCCGCCAGCAGTGCGAGGGCCGCACCGAGAAAAAGCAGTCGTCGCAAATCTGCCATGAGACTGGGATGTGTTTGGGGGGCAGAGAGTTAAAGTATCGCCTTAGCTAGGCTTCGCTACCAGTATAAACGATAAGGACTTACCATGTAATACGCAAGACCTACCGGGTTCCAATCGCAGCGTTTTTTGCCCGATATCCAGAGTATCGGTTTCATCCATCCGTTATCAAGGCACAAAACTAGGATTTTTCTCAGTTTCACAAAAGGGCGTAGTGGGTTTATGGTTCGTCGTTTGCGTTCTATGTTTCGGTTATCAAACCTGAGAATCAGCAGCCTTGAACCAGCACCCTTCAAAGCGGGATGTTGCCGTGCTTCTTGCGCGGGTTGTTCACTACCTTGTTTTTGAGCATCTCCAGCCCGGCGATGAGCTTGCGGCGCGTCGTGCGCGGCTCAATCACATCATCCACATAGCCGTATTCAGCAGCAATGTACGGGTTGGCGAATTTCTCACGGTACTGCTCGATGAATTCCGCCTGCGTGGCTTCCGGATCCTCAGCCTCAGCGAGTTGCTTGCGGTAGATGATCTCGACAGCCCCCTTCGGTCCCATCACCGCGATCTCGGCAGTTGGCCAGGCAAAGTTGAGATCGCCCCGGATGTGCTTGGAGTTCATCACATCGTAGGCCCCACCGTAAGCTTTGCGCGTGATGACGGTAATCTTGGGCACGGTTGCCTCGCAGAAAGCATAAAGCAGTTTCGCGCCGTGGCGGATGATGCCGCGCCATTCCTGGTCGGTGCCGGGCATGAAGCCGGGTACATCTTCAAAGACGACGAGCGGAATGTTGAATGCATCGCAAAACCGCACGAACCGTGCACCTTTCACGGACGACGCCAGATCCAGCACGCCTGCCAGCACCGCCGGTTGGTTTGCCACGATGCCGACGCTGCGCCCGCCGAGATGGGCAAAGCCGCAAATAAGATTCGGCGCATAGTCGGCGTGGATCTCGTAGAACTCGCCGTCGCCCACGATGCGCCCAATGACATCGTGCATATCATACGGCTTGTTCGGGTTCTCCGGCACCAGCGTGTCGAGCGCTTCGTCGGCGCGATCAGTGGGATCATCGGTGGGACGAGTCGGCGGCGGATCCTCGCAGTTTTGCGGGATGTAGGCCATCAGGTCACGGATTCGCAGCAGGCAATCGACATCGTTCTGGCAGGTGACGTGCGAGACGCCGCTCTTGGTGGCGTGCGTTTCGGCCCCGCCCAGTTCTTCGCTCGTCACCTCCTCCTGCGTCACGGTTTTCACGACGTTAGGACCCGTGACAAACATGTAGCTGCTGCCCTGCACCATGAACACGAAATCGGTGATCGCCGGGCTGTATACCGCACCGCCTGCGCATGGCCCCATGATGGCTGAAATCTGCGGCACAACACCAGAGGCCAGCGTGTTCAGCAAGAAAATATCTGCATAGCCACCCAGCGAGACGACCCCTTCCTGAATGCGCGCGCCGCCCGAATCGTTGAGGCCGATGACGGGCGCGCCGTTCTCCATCGCCAGGTTCAAAATCTTGACGATCTTCTGTGCATTCGCCTGCCCCAGTGAGCCGCCGAACACGGTAAAATCCTGGCTGAAAACATAGACGAGCCGCCCATTGATGGTGCCGTAGCCGGTCACCACGCCATCGCCGTAGGGCCGGTTTTTGTCGAGGCCAAAGTCGCGGGTCTGGTGCCGGACGAACATGCCAATTTCCTCGAACGAGCCCTCGTCGAGGAGGATGTCGAGCCGTTCGCGGGCGGTGAGTTTGTCCTTCTCGTGCTGGCGGGCGATGCGCTTCTCGCCCCCCCCCAGCCGCGCCGCCGCCCGGCGCTCTTCTAGATCTGCAAGGCGTTCGTCAGTGATTTCTGTCATGCGGAAAGAAAAGAATGAGTATAGGACGGAGAGTCTACAAGTCTGTGACCATCCTGGTATGGCGTGCGCGTGCTAAACGCTGATCCAACCGCAGCATGCATCATGCTCTATACCGGGCTTCGACAGCATCTGTAAAAAGCACAGCCGGGTCGCTATAGATGTTGACCTGGTTTTTCCGAAACACCTCACTGGCTATGATTTTAGAAGCGTCGGTCCAGGTTGCTGCCGCATCCAGTCGATCGAGCACCTGTGCATAATCCGTGCGGTCCCCATTGAAAAGATGCCGAATGAACAGGTCCCGATTGTGCGCACCCACATGACCCAGCACCGTCTGTTCCATCGTCGCCAGATCCGAAGAGGAAGCCGGTGCAACCGCCGCCTGCGACGGACGCGATGGCGGGACGGGTGCGGTGGGCTCCGGTGAACTATTCTCGCTCCGAAATTGCTTCCAGCGAGGTACGCCCTCTTCCGTCGGAGGGGCTTGCCGGGTGGATGTTTGACGGACGCCGGTGGCAACCTGCTCGGCCAGCGGTGGCGTGTCCTGCCGAAATTGCTTCCAAAGGGGCACGGGTCCGTTGGCCCGTTCTGGCGGGGCAGGCGATGGAGCCGGTTGGGCAGGCTCGGCATGACGCTCGGGTTCGGGAGGTGGCGCAGGAGTTGCCGGTCCTTCAATCAAAGTGCGCAGGCCGTCTTTGTCGAGCCTTTTCGTCCCTTGCTTGTGGATCGTCTGAAGGCGCTGCACATATACCTCAGCGTCTTTGTCCTCAAAAAATGCCTGGAGCATCTCCACTGACACGCCGGATGCTTCTGGATAGGCATGGCGGGCGAGCGCAAAGAGCGGCTTCATCATTTTGAGCCAGTCGTCGGCATCGAAGTCGTTCGTCATTTGCCGGTCGATCTGCCGCAACAAATCGGCAAAGCGAGCGCGGGTCAGCTCAGGCACGCCTTTCTGCTCCATATAGAGCCGCACCGTATCGGGCAGGTAGCGATAGCCCGAGAAGTAGCCAAGCCGCCGGTCGATGGTCTCCGCCGAAGCCACCTGATCGCCTTCCTGGAAAACGAAAGCCACGAGTGTCGCGGTCGGCCTCACCAGATAGGCAGCAGTCTGCTCGGTGGCCTGGCGAAGCGATCCTTCCCACTCTTCGGGCGGAAACTGCCCATGCGTCACCAGTGCTTCGGTGAGCACCTGCCGTGCCTGCTGCACGGCGGCATTCCCGGCATCGAACCAGGCAGAGCGGGGCAGATCGAAGCTGCTTGCTTCATGTTGCAAGCGGCGTTGTAACAAGCGAGCCAGAAAATGGGCCACCGGCGATGGCATCGGCTCTCGCTCGAAGGCCGATGCCGGATAGGCATGGTGCGATGGAAAAGCGTCAATCAGGCGTTGGAAAAGGGCGTCAACGAGAGCGCTTGGCATGGCAATAGAAGGAGCAAACTACGAGAGCGGTCTGGCGCGGCATACCAGCTAACAAATCGGCAGCCTGTTATAAACAACGCGACCAGACCCGACGACGTAACATAGAACGAGCCATCGCGGAGCAATACGCACAAAAAGCCGTTGCGGTCCAGAATATCCAGAAAAAATTAACCCTCAGGATATTTGGCCCTGCCCCATTGGGTATAAGGCTACCAGGAAGCTTATTACTATCCACCACACCCTGACATTAAATTAGGACATCCATGATACGCTTCACACGCCTTCTCTTCGTCGTGCTGTTCATCAGCTATCTGGCAGGTTGCACCGACCCGGTGAGTACTGAAGACCATCCGCCCGAAGTAAATCTGTCGCAAGCCGAGCAGCACCTCGTTGAGGCAGACAACCGCTTTGGCCTCCACCTGTTCAGACAACTCAGCCAGGCAGATGCGGCCGAAAACGTCTTTATCTCTCCGCTAAGTGTGTCTATGGCGCTCGGCATGACGATGAATGGAGCATCCGGAGAAACGCGCACCGCGATGGAGGAAACCCTCGAACTCGCCGGCCTTTCGGAAGAAGAGATCAATGCCTCCTACCGCTCGCTCATTGATATGCTCACCACCCTCGACGACAAAGTCACTGTCGGGATAGCCAATTCTATCTGGCATCGGGAGGGCTTCGCCGTGGAGCAGGGCTTTCTTGACATGAACCACACGTTTTTTGATGCCGAAGTGCAATCCCTCAACTTTAGTCGCTCTGAAGCCGCCGACATCATCAATGCCTGGGTAGACGACAAGACTCACAGCAAAATCCAGGAGATTGTTAACCCGCCCATTCCGCCAGAGGTGGTGATGTACCTGATCAATGCCACCTACTTCAAGGGCGACTGGCGTACACAGTTCGATGAGGATGATACCCAGGACGATGTCTTCCGCAAAGCCGATGGCACGACGGTTCCAGTATCCATGATGAACATGGCCGAAATGTCCTTCCCGATGCTCCAGACGGAACGTTTCCAGGCGATTGACCTGCCCTACGGCGACAGCCTCTTCAGCATGACGATTCTGCTTCCCAACGAACCGTACAACCTCGACGATATAGCGCAAGACCTGACGGCAGAAAACTGGACAGCCTGGACCAGCCAGCTCGCCCCCCAAAAGCTTAGCTTGCTTCAAATGCCCAAATTCAAGCTAGCATACAAGAAAAGCCTGGCCGAAACCCTCGGTGCTATGGGAATGGACATTGCCTTCGACGAAGCACGCGCGGACTTCTCCCGGATCAACCCCAACGCGCATCTTTTCATTAGCGAGGTGAAGCACAAAACATTTGTAGAAGTGGATGAAGAAGGCACGGAGGCCGCAGCAGTCACCTCCGTCGTTGTGGACGTGACAAGTATCAGGCCTATGTTGCGCATCGACCGTCCCTTCCTATTCGCCATCCGCGAACAGGCTACCGGCACCATTCTGTTCCTCGGCAAAATGATAGATCCAAGTGCCTAGCCTTACGATCCTTATTTCAACAACGTCAGCGAGTGACTGAGTGATAGGTCCGGCGTTTCGAGGCGGTAGAAATAAATGCCGCTGGCTAATGAACCAGCGTTCCACTGCACCTGATGCGTGCCTGCCGGGTAAAGCCCCTCGGCCACCGTCGCCACGAGGCGGCCTTGCACATCGTAGACGCGGATCGTCACCGGACTGCTGCGCGGCACGGTAAAGGGAATCGTCGTCGCCGGGTTGAACGGGTTCGGATAATTCTGCGCGAGCGTAAACCGATCAGGCACATCGGCCCCGTCTTCGTTGGCACTGCCTGTGTCTTCGCGCTCTTGAATGGCGAGGTCGTCGATAGCCCACCCCCAACCGTGAGAATTGGCATCAGCGTAGAGGCGGAAGCGAATGAAGATCACATCACCCGGCACAAAGGTATCGAGCAGGTCGATGCTGTGCTCAACGTACATGTCCTCAAAGCCTTCTTCATTGTCCTCATAAGCCGCCAGCCAATCTGCGTTGGCACGGGCGTCGTAGCCGTCCAGCAGCGGTTGCCACATAATGCCATCGGTGGTGGCTTCCACGACCACGTAATCCCAGAACTCGGGATCGCCGAACTGCGTGCCCGGCTCGCCTGGCTCAATGATCGCTACATCGCGGTACGCCAGAATGGCCTCTTCGTCATCGACGAGAATCGGGTAGCGTAGCTGGTCGATGTAGTTTTTGTCATCACGGTAGTCGTGCGGCGAATGAATGGCGCGACTGCTAAATCCATTCTCACTGCGCACTGAAAACTCATCATCGTTGCTAATGAAGTCATTGTTGGCAGCAAGGATGTTCAGGTCGTTTACGTAAGAGACCTGCGCCTCCTCCACCGGAAACAGCGTCGTCGTGGACGAACTGGAGCTATAGGCCCGACCGTCGCGGTAGGCGATCACGGAAGCAGTCACATTACGGGTTTCGGTAACCATGAGCGGTAACGCAATGAGGGTGTCTTTCTGCGCGGCATTCGTCGTGAATGAGAAAGCGCGCTCTTCGTCGACAAAGACCGCTACCGAATCGTACGCCGAGCGCAACGTGAGGTCGAGGCTAATACCCCCCAGGGGCGCGAGCGCCAGCGTGTTGAGGCGCGGCGCACGGGTGACAACGGGCGGCGTGTAGCTCGCCAACTCAGGCAGGGTCACTGACCAGACGCCGCGTCCGTGGGTCGCCACCACCACCTGATCATCCACAATGCGCATCTGCCAGATGGCAGCGGCGGGCAATCCATTGTCGGCATACGACCAACTGCCCCCGCCATCGGTGGAGATGAAAAGCCCCACCTCGGTACCAGCCCAGATCTCGTCGGGGTTGTGCGGCATCACCAGAACGGTGTACGTCGCCACATCGGGGAAGCCGTTGCTGCTGAGCGGATCGTTTGAGAACGTGCCCGTCAGGTTTTCCCACGTCGCGCCCAGGTTGGTGGTGCGCAGGATTTTGGGATCGCCGGGGACGGAGAAAGCGGCATAGGCCGTCTCGGGATCGGTCGGATGCGTGGCAAGGCCTGTCAGCAACCCGTCCACGTCATTGTTGCGGGGAGCCGCATTAAACGTGAGGCCGCCGTCCGTTGAGACAAACACCTTGCCACTGCCCGACATTTCAGTGCCCGCCCACACGATCTGGGGGTCGGCGATGGAGATAGCCGCCGGGGCACGCAGGCCATTGAAGTCCCACGACCCTGCCCCCTCAGTGAAGCGACTCAAGGTCCAGGTGGCTCCGAAATTGTCCGAGCGCCAGACGCCGTTCTGGCCCGTCGTGAAGACCAGATCTGGGTCGCTCTGCGATTTGGCAAGGGTGGTGATGAAGTGGCCCCGGCTACCTGTATCACCCAGTCCTTCGGAGGCGAACTGCCAGATGGATCCTCCATCAATGGTGCGAACGATCTGGTTGAACTGAACCGAGCCGAGGATCCAGTCCGGGTTCTCGGCGTGCCAGGCTACTCCAAACCCGTCGCCGCCAACTTGCTCCACCCAGTCGGTGGACGCGGTTGAAGAAACGCCATCGGGCGAGCGCCAGGTGCCATTGTCCTGCATGCCGCCGATGTA
>DATGCC010000002.1:0-6666 GCA_035312345.1 Rhodothermales bacterium | reverse complement strand
AGACCAATCAGGGATGTCGTGCAACGGTATTCGCTGCCGTCGAAACTTCCCGAAATGGTACCGGCGTCGAAGGCAGGCGTGGCCTTCAAAAGGTCGTCTGCCAGGTTCTGGACGGCATGGTTGTGCCCAGCCAGCGCGGCGGATCGGGCCAGCGCTTCAAAGTTCTCGGCGGCCACGTTTTCTTCGGCGTCTACGACGCTCTTGCGCGAGCTCATAGAGACATAGGCTCCAACGAAGCTGGCAAGGGTTACGATGATGAGAACGAGCTTTCCCATGAGAATACCGTATAAAGTGAATGAGGAAGCGGAAGGTGGGGGGTTATAGGATGGCGGTCTCACTGAGCGAGGGGGGCACATAGGTGGTTTCCCACCGCATCCGATCCACCGCTTTGATATCGACATGCGGGGAGGCCATCTCGAAGTAGACAAAGATCTTACGGCAATTCCCCAGGTCATCCCCGCCCTGGAGGGTATCATTTTGTTCGTTGAGGGCCTTCATCTCGAAGTCGGCGACCGAGGATGGGCTGCCGCCCCAGAGGCTGCCATTGACATAGCGCTCGATCTGGTACAGCTGAACAGTTTCCACCCAGGTGCTGTCGCCTTCCTCGTGGATATAATCCACCTGGTCCGCTGACTTTCGCTTGTATTCAACCGTTGAGGCTGTAGTCTCATTGCCGATGAAGGTCTCGAAGCGAAACGTGCCCGAGGCTGCGGAATAGGAGTTGACCTCGGTGGCCCCTTTCAGGTCCCGCTTGATCAGATCCATGAAGGCGATGCCGTCGTTGCGTAGCAGGTAATAGGCCGTTGACTCGGCCAGCGTCTGCTGATTATTGGCATTGATAACCAGCAAGGTTGCGGTGATGCCCAGTAGCAGGAGCATCGCGGTCAGGTTTTCCCAGATAATATGCATACAGGCAAAGGCGACAAGGATGAAAACGGACGGGAGCCTGTTACTACTCCCTGTGCGTAAGCGTACGGACTACATGAACTGACAGGCTGAATTGCACGCGTAGGTCTGCGACATGGTGATCGTTTTTCGCATCAACCCCTCGACGCTATACAACGACTCGTCGAGTTCGTCGCTGACGGTCACGGTCACCGTCACCATCTTGTACTTCGTCTTAGATGTAGAAACCTGATCGAGATTGCCTGCGGTTACATATTCCACGGTGGCGGAGGTGCTAAACACAAGGTCGAAGCCGCCGATAGTGCGTACCACCGTCACCTCGCTGCCATCGAAGTCGTCGAGGTCATCGTTCGAGTCCGCATCCATGCTGACGCCAAATTCGGAAGTGGGCGTCAGGGCGCTGGAAGAGGTGATGATGATGCCGTTGGTAGTGGCATTGTCGAAGGTTTTGGATCCGATTTCTTCCAGGCGCTCCGTGGCAACACTACTGGCGATGGTGTTGATCTCCTGGTCGATCATGTCCATCTGCACCCGAAGGGCTTGCCGTTGTTGTTGCATAGCAAACAACGACATAATCATCATCGCAATGATGGCGTAAAGCGTTTGCTGACCCATAGATAGTCGAAATGATTAGGAGTAGGGGATGCGGGACCTTTCATAGAAGGACACGCATGTGTTGTCTTCCCTGAGAGGGGGACGCAGGAAAGAAAAGCGGTGCACAGGGTAGCAATAGAGAAGGAAAAGTAAGGAGAGGAACCTGCACTATGCAGCTACATGTGGCCTACATCGGGTATCGGCAGGTTCGGAAATGTTTTTAAATCGTGCTGACAAAAAAAATAGATCGTTTTATTGAGAGCGCAGAGGCCAGGGAAAAGTAGGGCAATCGCGTCTAAATTTTGCGATCACTCAATAGGATTCATCTGAGCCGATTGGTAACATTCAATCGATGCGAACTCGACTGCATTGCGATCCGCAAATTGCCAAAACGCGCCGATTTCGCGGGTCGGAAATAAGACGCGATTGCCCTAAGGGAAAAGCGTTCTGTAGCAAATCAACAACATAAAGAAGATACCACTGGCAGTTGCCCTTTTGGTATTTATCTAAGCACGACGATTTTCGTGGAAGCCTTCCAGGTGGGGCTGGTTAGCTGTACAAAGTAGAGGCCAGAAGACAGGTCACTGGTGTTGAGCAAGGCATATTGCTGGTTTTCGATAGCCTGGGAATACACCCGTTGCCCCAACACATTGTACAGGTCTACAGTGGCGTCGGGCACAAACTGGTTCCAGGTTACGGTCAGCACCAGACCGGTGCGGACGGGATTGGGAAAGGCACTGACGGAAGGTGCGGCTCCAGCGGGCGCTTCCAGATCATCCGGCTGTCCCAAGAAATAATACTCGGCGTGCAGGAACGCCTGGACGCCAATTTGTTCTCCGATCAAGCGTCCCGGTATGTCGTCGGCGGGTGGATGGATACCGCCCCAGATGCGTGAGAGGCTGGTCTGGTCGGAGGCATCCCGGTAGGTAGCCCATTGCAGGGTCACATCCACGCTCGGGCCTTCCTCAAAAACCAGGAACTCATTCTTTGGTGCATGGAACTCGCCCAGCCCACCGGGGAAGTAGGCGTTGCCCGTGAGCAGGGTCAGGACTTCGGCAGCGGCTCGGGAAAAGGTAGAGTGGCCCGAGATGTATCCGGCAAACGGCGGCGTGACGAACGTCGGGCGCTGGTACGGCCACCATCGCTCGGCCAGCATCCAGCCTACGCCCGCGACATCAGTGGCTGGATCCGTGATGTAGTCGGGTCCTCGCCAGGCTTTCATCTTGATCTTGCCGACATGCTGTCCCACCGTTCCCGCCAGCGGATCGCCTTCGTGCACGACTTCAATGAGGCCGGGCAGGAGCGGGAGACCGTTAGGTGCATAGCTGGGCAGGGTCGGGTCCGTGCTCTGTCCCTGATCTGCCATATACCGGATCGCCGAGATGGGGCGTATGTAGTCGTACCATCCCTTGATGCCCCACGACGCCACCGCGGCATCGTGAACGGCCCCGCCCAGCGAAAAGTAGGCCTTCACATCCCACTCCAGGTCGTCCAGCACTGGGCCGTTGCCCCGAAATCTTTTTTCGAGGAGCGGATGATCGTTGACATAGTTGAGAATGGTAAACCAATGGCCCGGCGGCGTTTCGGAATCGGGGCCATCGGCCCAGAACTCCGCGAGCACCCGCGTATAGTCTCCGCGCGGCACCATCTGCGGCTCGTAGGGCTGCCCTGTATGCGGATTCAGGGCATGGCCAGGGCCAGGATCGCCACCTTCCAGCAAGTCATAGAAATCTGGGTATTCATCTACTGTTTGCGGCAGCGTCTGGATGTTGCCCAGCGAGGCGGGAGAGATGTCCCACAGGACGCCATCCGACGGGTCCAGGTGCGCTGACCAGAGCGCTACCAGCGAAAAGCCCCATTGATAGGCCTCGGACGAACGCGCCCCCTCTACGTCCATGTGGGGCGGTGTCCCAGGGTCGTAGGAAACCCAGTATGCAGTGCCCTCCCGCTCATGGATTGTGCGCTCGGCTTCAGTGAGCGCAAATGGAGTAACCCGGCCCCATTCAGGGCTCAGAAACCAAGGTGTCCTGCCGGGAAGCGGGTTGCCCGACTGGTCGATGAAAACATCGAACTCCAGCGGCTGCCAGCGATTCGGGTCGGCGATGTTCGGGTTGCCGGGGAAGGTCGGTACCAGCGAGGGATTGACAGGCGCATAGTGGATGTAGGCGTAATCATTTTGCTCATTGGCACCATCCTGCAAGCCATACGCAATCAGACATTGCGCCAGGTAATTACCCAGCGCTGCCGCCGATCCACTCTGATAGTTTGTCGATGTAAACGCACGGTCATATCCGAGGGCGGCGAAGAGGGAGTCGAAGCGGGCCAGTGCAGAGGTGGCTCCGGGCGACTGCGCGAAGCGATGCTGGAGGAGCCGGTAGGCAGCGTAGCTAAGGGCTTCCTCACGGGCAGAAGAGACATCATCCGGAGCCGGAATCTCGGTAAAGGCGCAGGTAGAGCTGCCCCGCGTTTTGCCCAGTAGGTACGGTGCGGCCTGCTCGTCATACGCCGCCCATGCATCATACATCGCGATGGACGTATGGAAAAGGTTGCGGGCATGCACCGTTGGCCGGGCAAAGTCATCGCGGATGGCTTCCAGTAGGGCTTCGTTCCACTGGCGAGCCACCGAGTGCTGGGCCTGGGTGCCTTGCGGAAAGAGGAGGGCAGTCGCAATCAGAAGTACGGCCACGGACACGCCTTGCCTGATAGCCAGGATAGGGCACCTGGCGGTCGCTGGTGTTGCTGCAGGGGAGGAGGCAACCATGCTGCTTTTTGTAGCTCAAATTTAAGGACGTGCTGGTGGCTACGTGGTCTATTAGCCGAACTAAGCTTTATGGTTCCTGTGCTCTTTCGATGAAAGAATGATAAGTATTTCAGGGGCACAAAAAAACCGGACACCAGCGCCTTTGGAGGCGGGATGTCCGGAAAGGTGGAGCTAAGCGGATTCGAACCGCTGACCTCTGCAGTGCGATTGCAGCGCTCTACCAACTGAGCTATAGCCCCGATCATGTCGGCTGAAAACGAGGCGGCATTGGCTCCGGTTCCAGTGTGAAATGCAATATACAATGCAGTCTGCCCCTCCCGCAAAGCCCTGAACGAGCCTACCAGCCATTCATTTGTTTTTCACTGCCCCCATTCCGTGACGATGCCGACATATCCCTACTATGGCTGAACAAATGAGCAAAGCAGGCGGTATCTTTTCGTGTGGGAATCAGGAATTGGTAAATAGAAAATGGGATAGTGTGTAGTTAACATCCCAATAACCATTTTCCATTTCTCAATAACCATTTTCCAAACGCCATCACCCAAGCCGCATTTACGATATGAGCAACGGAACACCTGTCCGCAAGAAAGACCCCTTTGGCGCCCGCGACACCTTCGACACCGGGTCGGGGAGCGCTTACCTCTACCGCCTCGATGTGCTCAAAGAGCGTGGTTTCGACATCGACCGCTTGCCTTTTTCTATCCGCATTCTGCTGGAAGCATTGTTGCGTGAGTGCGACGGGTTTGCCGTAACGGAGGAAGATGTAGAGCGGCTGGCGTCCTACGATCCCAAAGATCCCGCCCGCGAGGAGATTCCGTTCATGCCCGCCCGCGTGCTCTTGCAGGACTTTACCGGCGTGCCTGCCGTGGTGGACCTCGCGGCGCTTCGCTCGGCGATGGGGCGTTTGGGCGGCAACCCAGATTCCATCAACCCGAAGGTGCCGGTTCATCTTATCATTGACCATTCGGTGCAGGTCGATCATTTCGGTACGCCGGAAGCGCTCCAACTCAACTCCGAAATCGAATTCAAGCGCAACCGCGAGCGGTATGAGTTTCTGCGGTGGGGACAGCAGGCATTCGAGAATTTCTCGGTGGTGCCACCTGCCAGTGGTATTTGCCATCAGGTGAACTTGGAATATGTGGCGCGCTGCGTGTGGTCGCGGCCCACGGAAGACGGGTTGGAAGTGGCCTATCCCGATTCGCTCGTTGGCACGGACAGCCACACGACGATGATCAATGGCCTCGGCGTGGTCGGCTGGGGCGTGGGCGGTATTGAAGCAGAAGCCGTGATGCTGGGGCAGGCCGTCTACATGCTCATGCCTGAAGTGGTGGGCTTCCGCTTCACAGGCGAATTGCCTGAGGGTGCGACGGCTACGGATCTCGTGCTGACGGTCACGCAGATGCTACGCTCTTATGGTGTTGTCGGGCGTTTCGTCGAATTCTTTGGGCCGGGCGTGGGCAAGCTCAGCGTGCCGGACCGTGCTACCATTTCGAACATGGCTCCTGAATATGGTGCGACGGTTGGTTTCTTCCCGGTGGATCAGGAAACGCTCAACTACCTGCGCCGCACAGGCCGCCCGGAGGAAGTGGTCCAGATGGCGGAGCGCTACACGAAGGAGCAGGGCCTTTTCCATGCCGCCGACTCACCCGAGCCGGAGTTTCTCGATGTGCTCGAACTGGACCTCGCCGATGTGGTGCCAAGTGTCGCCGGGCCGAAGCGCCCACAGGATCGCATCCAGGTGCCGGATCTCAAGAAAGCTTTCGCCGAGTCGTTCGTCGCGCCGGTCGGGCCGAAGGGTTTTGGGAAGGACCCAGAAGATCTGAAGAACACCGGTCATTACGAGGATGAGAAAGGAAACGAATTGGATATCCAGCATGGCGATGTCACCATTGCTGCCATCACCAGTTGCACCAACACCAGCAACCCGAGCGTGATGATTGGGGCTGGGCTACTGGCGAAGAAAGCTGTGGAGCGTGGCTTGCAGGTGCCGCCGTATGTCAAAACCAGCCTCGCACCCGGTTCTAAAGTGGTGACGGATTATCTGCACGACGCAGGGCTGCTGCCGTATCTCAATCAGCTAGGGTTCAACCTCGTCGGTTATGGGTGCACGACCTGCATTGGCAACTCGGGGCCGCTGCCGGAGCCGGTGGCGAAAGCCATCAAGGAAGGCGACCTCGTGGTGTCGGGTGTGCTGTCGGGCAACCGCAACTTTGAGGGACGCATTCACGCACTGGTGCAGGCCAACTTCCTCGCCTCGCCGCCGCTCGTGGTGGCCTATGCCCTCGCCGGGACGGTAGATATTGATCTGATGCATGATGTCATCGGGCAGGACAGCGCGGGCGACGATGTGTATCTGAAAGACATCTGGCCTACCAACAAAGAGGTGCGCGAAGCCGTGGAGGCCG
>DATGCC010000001.1:0-7435 GCA_035312345.1 Rhodothermales bacterium | reverse complement strand
CTCGCGCTCGTCGGCGCGGCCATGCAGACGCTGGTGCGCAACCCGTTGGCCGATCCCTACATTCTCGGCATTTCGAGCGGGGCGTCGGCGGGCGCGTCGCTGTTCTACCTGGGCTTTCTGCCCCCGCTGCTGTCGAAGGCGTTGTCGATGCCGCTGGCGGCGTTCCTCGGCGGCTTGCTGTCTATCACGGTCGTGTACCTCGTGGCGCGGGGCGGCTCGCGGCTTTCAGTGGCGCGGTTGCTCCTGGCAGGCGTGGCCATGTCAGCGCTGATGGCGTCGATTACGTCGTTTATCACGTTCGCCTCTCCCGATCCTGAGAAGCTGCGGGCTGTGCTGTTCTGGCTGCTTGGTTCACTTCACAACACGACCTGGAGCCTGCTGCCGCTGCCTGCCATCATCACGCTCAGCGGCTTTCTCGTACTGCTCGGCCTCGCTCGTCCGCTCGATGCCATGCTCATCGGCGACGAACCGGCGCACAGCCTTGGCGTGCCGGTGGAAACCATCAAGCGCTTACTCATCGTGCTGGCTGCGCTGATGACGGGGACGCTCGTCGCCACGTCTGGGGCCATCGGTTTTGTGGGTCTAATCGTGCCGCATGCTGTCCGCTCGCTCGTAGGCGTGTTGCACCGACGGCTGCTGCCCGCGTGCTTTCTGGCCGGGGCGCTGTTTCTGCTCTGGGCTGACTTCGCCGCCCGCGTGCTGCTACCCTCGCAACAACTGCCCGTCGGTATCATCACCGCGCTGTGTGGGGTGCCGTTCTTCCTGTACCTGCTTCGCCGCAATGCGTATGCGTTCGGGTAATGCCATTTTCGATTTACTACGTCAGTCAGGTTGGCTTTTTGATTTTCAATAGGGCCATAAAAATATCGCCGGGCAGAAAACATGTAGCCGCACACCTCGTATATGCTGCTTTCAAAGATTATTGAAAATAGCCGCATGTCTAATACCGATCTCGCCCCTGCCCCAGCGAAGCTTGTCCCACGACGCGATGTGTCGCTTAAGGAGATACAGCGCACCGTAGAAGACGAACTGGCGACGTTCCAGACGTACTTCCGCGACGCGATGCGCTCGCGGGTGGGCTTGCTCGACAAGGTGACGCAGTATGTGCTGCGCCAGAAAGGCAAGCGCATCCGCCCTATCCTGGTGCTGCTTTCGGCCAAAGTCTGTGGTGGGGTGACGGATACGACCTACCGGGCAGCGGCCTTGGTAGAGTTACTCCACACCGCTACGCTGGTGCACGATGATGTGGTGGACGAGGCCGAACGGCGGCGCGGCGTCTTCTCGATCAATGCACTCTGGAAGAACAAGATTGCCGTCCTGCTGGGCGATTTCCTGTTGAGCCGGGGCCTCCTGCTCTCGCTCGACAACAACGACTACCAACTCCTGCACATCCTCTCGGACTCGGTTCGGCGCATGAGCGAGGGTGAGCTGCTGCAAATCGAAAAAGCCCGCCGCCTCGACATCGATGAGGAAACCTATTTCCGCATCATCTCCGACAAGACGGCTTCGCTGATCGCCGCCTGCACCTCCTGCGGAGCCTACAGCGCTGTTCATTCCCAGCATGCTGACGACGACCAGGATGCGATCGACCGGATGCGATCGCTGGGCGAAAACCTCGGCCTCGCTTTTCAGATCCGCGACGACCTGTTCGACTACGGCGCGATGGATGTGGGCAAACCGCTCGGCATCGACCTGCAAGAAAAAAAGCTGACGCTGCCGCTCATCTACGCGCTCCGCAACGCCGAAAAGAGCGAGCGCAAGCGGGTAATGAAGATCATCCGCAAGAAAAAGAAAAGCCGTGCCGACACCCGCACGGTGGCGCAATTCGTCGAAGCCCAAGGCGGCATCTCCTACGCCCGTGACAAGATGGAAGGTTTTGCCCAGGAAGCCCGTGCTTTGCTTGCTACCTTCCCGCCAACCCCGGCCCGCGACACCTTGCGCGATCTTATCGATTTTACGGTGCAGCGGCAGAAGTAGAACTGTTCGTTCATCAGCCGTTCGTTTTCAGTTAGCAGAAGGGATAACTCCTTTACTTGCTCTCCTCCGGGTCAGCGCCCAGAAATGCATCCAGCGTGCGGACGGCATCTAAAATCGTTTCGGTAGCGCGGATGTAGAAGGCGGGGTCAATGCGGACATACTCATCGCTGGCCTGGTGGTAGTCTGCATGATCTTCCACGCCAAAATAGACAAACGGAATGCCCGCCTGATGGAACCGCCCGTGGTCCGATGCCATCGTCCAGTCGTCGCCCTCGTTGCCATCGTGCCCGAAGAGCAGGTGGATTTTGCTACGCTCCGCCACGTCTTCCAGGGCGGGTTTGAGAAACGGGTAATGCGCGGTCCCGGCGGCGTATAACTCATCGTCGGTATTGCGGCTCACCATGTCCAGATTGACGTTCAGTACCATCTGCGATGTTGGAACGGGCGGAAACTGTGTGATAGCCGTAGCCCCTCGTAAACCCATTTCCTCGGCATCCAGCAGCGCAATGATCATCGAATGGCGCGGCGGGTGCTCCTTGAAATAAGCCGCCAGTGCCAGCACCGCTGCCGTGCCCGATGCATTGTCATCGGCTCCGTTGTAGATGTCTCCGTTCTGGACGCCCACATGGTCATAATGGGCAGTAAGGACCATGAATGAGTCGGGCACTGCAATCCCTTCGATCTTGCTGATGAGGTTGACGCCCTGCACCTCTCCGTCGCCTCCTTCAAAAGTGAAGGGTTGTGCATATGGCCCCACAACCTCAACGTATTCACTGTCCACCGGAGACACGCCGATGTGAGCAAGCCGGGTTTGCAGATAACGCCGTGCCTTGGATGCGCCTTCACTGCCTGCCTGCCGTCCTTCCAGGGAATCGGCAGCAAGGATCTTGACATCCGTCAACAACTGGATGGCATCGACATCCTGCGCGGGGGCACACCGAACGAGCAACAAGACGAGCAAGCAGGCAAAACAGATTCTCACGAGCATAGGGGGTAATGAGGCAAAAAGGAAAGCCAGAGGCACACCCGCCGATCTTTCATTCGTTCCGTGTGGAATTTGGTGAAGGCTAGTTGGGTCAATTTTTCACCCGGCTCTCATTGCTACTTGGGGCTATCTGCTATTACCATGGAGCGACCTTTTTCAATTGCTGCCTTTCTTATGCCACTGCCCGCTGTTGCTGAACGCTTTCTCCGCTATGTCCAGATCGACACGCAGTCCGATCCTGATTCGGAGGCGACGCCTTCTACCGAAAAACAAAAAGACCTGAGCCGTCTGCTGGCCCAGGAGTTGCGTGAGCTAGGTGTAGCAGATGCCGAGATGGATGAATACGGCTATGTCTTTGGAACCATCCCTTCTACCCTGCCGCCGGAACAAGCAGCCCGCACCCCCACACTGGCACTGCTAGCGCATGTCGATACTTCGCCCGATGCATCGGGAGCCAACGTCAAGCCAGTTGTCCATTCTAACTATGATGGCGGCGTTCTCACGCTGCCCGGTGATCCCTCCGTCATGCTCAGTCCAGACAACCAGCCCGCGCTGCTCGATCATCTGGGCCACGACATCATAACTAGCGACGGCACCACGTTGCTGGGCAGCGACGACAAAGCCGGTGTAGCGATCCTGATGCAACTTGCCGAGGTGCTGCTCCACGACCGCTCCATTCCCTGTCCACCGCTACGGATCTGTTTTACCGTTGACGAAGAAATCGGGCAGGGTGTGGACAAACTCGACCTTGACAAACTCGGGGCTGATGTGGCCTACACGCTCGATGGCAGCAGCACCGACGTGATCTATGCCGAAACGTTCAACGCTGCCGAAGCCATCATCGTGGTTGAAGGCGTGATGGTGCATCCAGGCTACGCGAAGGGCATCATGGTCAACGCTGTCCGCATCCTGGCCGAATTCATCGCCCTGCTGCCTGCCACGGAAGCACCAGAGACCACCGCCGACCGCGAGGGATATATCCACCCGCACACCATCGCGGCGGGCGATGCCACCCGCGCCGAGGTGAAGCTGATCCTGCGGGATTTCACGACCGAGGGGCTGGAACGGCGGAAGCGATTGGTGAAAGCCTTCGTCGAGGCGCTTCGCATCCAGCACCCGGACGCGACGATCACCCTTACCGTCAAGGATCAGTACAAGAACATGCGCTCCTATATTGAAGACAAGGACCCGCGCGTCATCTCGCTGGCCTACCAGGCCGCCCAGAAGCTTGGGATTCAGTTGGACGAAGAAGTGATTCGCGGCGGCACAGATGGCGCACGGCTATCGGAGTTGGGTCTTCCCACACCGAATGTATTCAATGGCGGTCATGCCTACCACAGCCACTTCGAGTGGAACACGGTGCAGAATCTGAAGCATTCGCTTGCTTACACGCTCCAACTCGTCCGAACCTGGGCCGAGCACGGAGCCAACTAATCTCTTCTCTGCCTCTCATGTCTGATATCCAACCCATCCGCAATCGCTGGGCAAATCGCCTGTTCGTTATCTTTATGGTGCTGGCGGCGTTTGCTGCTTCTATCGGTGGAGCTTTGTACCTGCTGCATGTTGCCGAGGAAAGTCAGCCTACCGAAACCATGCCTGCCGATTCAACTGCGCATTCGGATGATTCTACTATGAATGGGTAAGATCAGGCGCTATTCATAGCGCAGCGACTTCACAGGGTCGTTCCACGCCGCCCGCATGGCATGATAGCTCACCGTCAGAGAAGCAATACCAAAAGCAACCAGCCCAGTCAGTGCCAGGAGTTGCCAGGAGACATCAATCCGATAGGCGAAATCCTCCAGCCAGCGATTCATGCCCAGATAGGCCAGTGGCGCTGCGAGTACAAAAGCGACGAGGACGAGCCGGGCAAAATTCTTCGTTAGCAGAACCACAATGTTGGTGGTACTGGCCCCCAACACCTTGCGTACACCAATCTCTTTGGTGCGCTGCTCGGCTGTGTAAGAGGCCAATCCAAACAAGCCGAGACAAGCAATGAACACGGCCAGCAACGCAAAATATCCGAAGATGCGCCCGAGCCGTTCTTCTGCCCTATAATAACGATCGAAAGCCTCGTCCATGAACTGGTAGTCGAAGGGCCGCCCAGGCACGAATTGCTGCCATGTGTCTTCGAGCGATGCAAGGGTAGCAGGTAGGTTGGCACCGCTCGTCCGCACAATCACGTTATTGTAGACATAGTTCTCTGGATCTACCCGCAGGATCAGGGGCGTGATGGCCTCCTTCAAGGATAGAAAGTGATAATCCTTCACCACACCGATTACGCTAAGCTCCGCTCCCTCTTTGCCAAAGCGTAGGGTTTTACCGACCGGCTCTTTCCATCCAAATTCCCGTGCTGCCGTTTCGTTGACAAGAATGGCCGTCTGCGCATCTGTAGCAATGGCAGGATTGAAATCGCGCCCGGCAGCCAGGTCGATGTCCATCGTTTGTACAAAAGCGGGGTCTACGGCTGCCATGCTCGTCCTCTGGCCTTCCCCATCCAGATCAGCACCTTCCACATAAACGGGCCCAGTCATGGCCATACCGGGCACATGGGTCGTGCTCACGCCCTGCACCTCAGCTAAAGAGGCCAGCGCTGCCGTAAAGGCATCGTACGCCTCGGCGAGGGCTCCTCTAGTTTGAATCATGACGACATGCTCTTTGTCAAAGCCGAGCCGACTTGTACGTACAAAGTCGAGTTGCTGAAAAACGACAACGGTGGCAACAAGAAGGAATACAGAAACTGCAAACTGGAAGACGACCAGTCCCTCCCGCAACCACCGGCCACGCGGTCCGGCCAGCCGCCGTCCTTTCAAGACAGAAACGGGACGAAACGATGATAGCGCAAATGCCGGATAACTTCCTGCCACCAACCCAACAGCCAAAACCAGTCCCGCCAACAAGGGTAGCATAGCGCCTGCTCCCAGATAGCTAATCGAGATGTCGCGTTCGACAAAGGCATTAAAAACGGGCAGGATGAGTTCAACCAATGCCACGCCAGCCACGACGGCAATAGCGCTGATTAGCAGCGATTCGCCCATAAAACGACGTATCAGGTCACCCCGGCTGGCTCCCAATGTCTTGCGCACCCCCACTTCCATCGCTCGCTGCGCTGCACGAGCCGTAGCCAGGTTCATGTAGTTGATACACGCAATGAGCAATACGAGCAAGGCAATGGTCGAGAAGAGATAGATGTAACGCATATCCCCATTTTCACCCAGTTCGCTGCCTGCCAGATGAGAATGCAGATGAATGTGCGTAAGCGGCTGAAGCCGATACGACACCTTTTCCATCGCCTTCGGGGTGAGGTACTTCTCCCGGAGATCTGCAATAGCTGCTTCCACAGCAGCAGGCTGCGCGCCTTCCTTGAGTACAATGTAGGTAGGATAGGCACCACCCAGCCAACTATCCGGGCTGCCAAATAAAGCTTCTGGATCGAAAGAATACAGGATGTGGAACCGAAAGTGGCTGTTTTGTGGCACCTCTGCTACCACCCCGGTCACTGTGTATTCTGTGCCGCTCGTGCCCAGTTTTACCGTCTGTCCAACCGGATCTTCGCCGTCAAAATATTTAGCGACCAGGTGTTCGCACAACACCACCGACTTTGGCTGTGCCAAGGCCGTCTGCGGATTACCCTGCACTAAGGGAAAACTGAACACCTCGAAAAAATGACGATCCGCTCCCAAGCCGCCCGTTTCATAGAAAGGCTCGTTGCCCTGTGTGAAAAGGGTTGCTCCATATTGTCGAATCTTTGTGGCACCCACCACATCGGGCAACTCTGCTACGAGATGCTCGCCCATGTTCACCGGAGCCATTAAGTACTCACTGTCCTGCCCGCCAGACGTGTTCTTCGTCACAATCCGATAGATGAGATCGGCCTGCTCGTGAAAGCGATCAAAGCTCAGTTCATCCCGGACAAATAGAAAAATGAGCAGGCTACACGCGACCCCCAGGCTCAATCCTGCTACGTTAATGGAGGTGTAGCCTCCCTGTTTGCGCAGGTTGCGCAGCATCGGGGTGAAGTAGGTAGTAAACATAGATCGACCTCGGCAGGCTGTGGGAACAGAATAGCCGATGCGCTTTCAAGCACCATACCAAATCCATCACGTATCTCTCTGAGGGTAGATTTCATCGGTACAAGGCACCGACCGGAAATCCCGTGTCCGACATTGGACGTTATCTGTTCGGAACTGAACAAAATAGCCCCGACCACCACGAAGGTAGCCGGGGCTATTACTATTGATCGTTTATTAAACCCGCTAAGCTTCCACCGACTCTTTAGATCCGTTGCCGGAACCGCCGAGGTCGCCGCTGAGGGCGGCTTGCAATTCGGCTAGTTCCTGCTTGGAGCCGACCACGATGTCGCGGAAGCGACGCTGGCCGGTACCTGCCGGAATGAGATGCCCGACGATGACGTTCTCCTTGAGACCATAGAGTGGATCCACCTTCGCCGCGATGGACGCTTCGGTGAGCACCTTC